>SLIO01000148.1 GCA_007135635.1 Methylomicrobium sp.
ACTTAAAAATGTACGGGTAAGCCCTGCGTAAGTTGGGAATGACCGATGACCAGGGGCTATCTGTTGTCGTGAAGTCTTTAATCAATATGGGTTAAATGTTCAATGATTACCGAGAGTGCCGAACAGTCTGAACAAAGCGAAGATTTCTATCAATCTCGTAACGGTGATAAACCGAAAATAATTCAACGCGTAGACCCTGTGGTTTATGCTCAAACCGCTAACCCAAGCCTCATTGCCGAGGACTTTCAAGCCCATTATGAACGACAGGGTTTTCTTATTCTTGATAATGTTTTTAATGAGCGGGAAGTCGATTCTTTCAGGCAAGAACTCAATCGTTTGAATGACGATAAAGAGATAAAGGCCTCGGCGGAAGCGATAACTGAATTATCCAGCGACGAAATCCGTTCACTCTTTAAAATTCATGAAATAAGTCTGGTGTTTAAAAGATTGGCTGCCGATAATCGCTTAGCGGGGTTGCCCCAGCATCTTTTGAATGACCGGGTTTATATTCATCAGTCACGACTAAACTATAAGCCGGGTTTTCGTGGTCAGGAATTTAATTGGCATTCCGACTTTGAAACCTGGCATGTGGAAGACGGCATGCCCAGAATGCGTGCGCTCAGCATGTCCATTATTCTGACTGAAAACGACCAGCATAACGGGCCTTTGATGTTGATTCCCGGATCGCATAAAAAATTTGTCGTTTGCGAAAAAGAAACGCCGGAGAATCATTATTCGGTCTCGTTGAAAAAGCAGGAGTACGGGATACCCAGCGATGAATGCTTAGCTTGTTTGGTTGCCGATGGCGGCATCGTATCGGCTATCGGAAAACCCGGCAGTGTCTTAATTTTCGACAGTAATGTGATGCATGGTTCGAATAGTAATATCACCCCGTGGCCTCGCTCCAATGTCTTTTTCGTCTATAACGCGCTCAGTAATCGCGTGGCATGGCCGTTTTGCGGTTTATCGCCTCGCCCCGAATATCTTTTCAGTCGGAAGGCTATACGTGCTATCGAACCGCGGCCTTTTAACGCTGCTGTCGGCCAATCGATTTATGCTTAGAATATTAATGGTGTTGATCGTGTTGGCGCCTGGTTCCGTGGTAGGCGAGGTTGTCGACGATAAGCCGGAGATTCAAGAACGTTTGGAGGCGGTTGAGTCCTTGGATAAGCCCTTATATAGTCCGTTCATCGAGCGGTATATGCTGGATGAACTCAAGCAGTTGCGTATGGACATGGCGGCGCATAGGAATGAGCTGATTCAGCAAATTGTGGATAGAGAGCTCAGCTCGGTCGATAGAGGCGTCACTTACGCCACTAACACCGTTACTTATTTTTTCTACTTGATTGCCGGTGCCAGTACTATTTTGGTACTGCTGGGTTGGACCTCGCTCAGAGATATCAAGGAGCGCGTGCAGTCCATGGCGGATAAGAAAGTCTCGAAACTTGTCCATGAATACGAAGAGCGCTTGGCAATTGTCGAGCAACAACTCAACAAAGAAGCACAATTGATTGAGAAAATCGGCGAGGATATCGAGCGGACGCAAGATGTGCAATCGCTGTGGCTCAGGGCAGGACAAGCAAGCAGCTTGGCCAATAAAATCGCCATTTACGATCAAATTTTAAAATTGCGTCCCGAGGATTGCGAGGCATTGACTTATAAGGCCGATGCGGTGCTCGACATGGGCGAACCGCAATGGGCCGTCAATTTATGTCAGCAAGCGTTGAAAATCGACCCCGAAAACGGCCATGCTTTTTACCAATTGGCTTGTGCGTATACTGCGCTGAATCAATATGAAGAGGCCGTTAACTGTTTATCCGAAGCGCTGGTGCACACCGAAGATTATCGCGACAAGTTTGCCGATGACCCTGCGCTGCAGGCATTAAAAGACTTTCAGCCGTTTGTCGAGTTGTTGCCCCGCGAAGATAGCGCTTTTTAACACCAGTCCTCCTTTACCGAACGCAAGCCTGTTGATATTTGTAGCAAGGCTTGGCGAAACCTCCCCCATACGGCATCATTAATGGTTCTCTCATTTAGTTTTTTTTTACTGCTGTTTACGCTGATTGGCTTGGCGTCCTATTGGCAAAGCCGAGGTACCAAGCAAGATTATTATCTGGCCAGCGGCAATGTAAAGCCTTGGCTGGTCGGTTTATCGGCAGTGGCTACGAATAACAGCGGTTATATGTTCATCGGCGTTATCGGGTATACCTATGTCACAGGTCTCGCTGCCATTTGGTTGATGATCGGTTGGATTGCCGGGGATTTTTTAGCATCGTTATTGGTGCACAAGCGACTCAAAGCAGCAGCCACAACCACCGGTGAAGTCAGTTACGCCGGCGTGCTGAGCGTCTGGAGCGCAGGGGGCAATCAGTCAGCGCTGCAACGGCTTATCGGCTTGATCTCGCTGGTTTTTCTATTGGCTTACGCCAGCGCCCAGCTCGTCGCAGGAAGCAAGGCATTGCATGTGCTGTTCGGATGGCCGTCATGGGCTGGGGCCGTTATGGGTAGTATATTAGTTACCTTATATTGCTTTGCGGGGGGTATCCGAGCTTCTATCTGGACGGATGCGGCGCAATCGATGGTGATGATCGTTGCAATGAGTGTGTTGTTGTTTACAGCCACTCAGGCGATGGGCGGAATCGAGTCGACTTTGGTGCAAATGCAAGCGATTGACGGTTTTTTAGACTGGTTTCCCAAGTCTTTGGCCTTGCCTGGTATTGCCGGCGGGCTATTATTCGCAATCAGTTGGCTCTTTGCCGGATTGTCGGTCATCGGTCAGCCCCATATCATGGTGCGTTTTATGACGCTTGAGGATACCGCCAGTATGAACAAAGCACGCTTGTGGTATTACCTTTGGTATATTGCGTTTTACTGGGTCGCAACCGGCGTAGGCTTGCTTTCTCGTATTTATCTAGTCGATGCGGAGGCCTTCGATGCCGAGTTGGCTTTGCCGATGATGGCTATGGAATTGTTGTCGCCGGCCATGGTTGGTTTGGTTTTAGCCGGATTATTCGCGGCCACGATGTCCACTGCTGATTCGTTAGTGCTAAGTTGTTCGGCGGCTTTGACTCACGATATCTTGCCTCATCAAATCGAAAACCAGTATTTGATCAAAGGGGTAACCGTTGTTGTGACATTCTTGGCGTTACTCGGTGCTTTAGCTAATAATCACAGTGTGTTCAGCCTGGTTATCATGGCTTGGTCTGGGTTGGCTAGCGCATTTGCGCCTTTGCTACTGGCACTATGCGTAGGCATGCGGCCTAATCAATTCACGAGTATTTCCGCAGTAGTGAGCGGCCTGGCGGTTGCCATATTATGGCGCTATCTGGATTGGCACGAGAAAGTTTACGAGGGTCTGGCCGGGATAATAATGGGATTGATCGTTCTGTGTTTAGCCGAGTTATTCCGGCAGGTATGGAATAAATATAAAGTGCACGTTTCTTAGTGCAAAAGTCTTCCTATATACCCATCTTAGATCAAAATTCGGTACCGGGCTCGTCAAAGGCCCTGCACTTAAATCCAGCACCTAAATTCCGTAGGTCATTGGCAATAATTCAAAATCTTGGGTGCTGGGTGAATGCATCCAAGTAGACGCTATGCCTATCCATGCTGGCAAACCCTTTGCGAGCGCCATGGAAGGAGTGAATGTCGATTTTGCAGGAGCAAAAATCGACAAGCGCCATGGAAGGAGTGAATGTCGATTTTGCAGGAGCAAAAATCGACCTAGCAACCCTGTGCCTCTTTAAGCATCGTCAAAATTTGAAGTACGAAAGGTATACTTTATGGTTGAATTGCCGAATTTAGGATGAAGCGGAAAAGTCTTTTAATGCACAATCTTGATACAAAAAATGCTTTATATTTAGAAATGGGGCTGCAGTATGTAATTGACTTTAAATAAAAATAAGGATGAATCACGATATGGTATGTTTTGTGCTTGATAAATTTGTTTGGTGGGTCGGTAACGGCCTGATGCGAGAACAAATTTCAGGAAGGCAAACCATGAAATCACTTTCTTTCCAACGGCACGGCGACAAAGAGAATTCCGATTTTTTCGAACATTACCTATACGAGCTTTTGAGCGAACGGGATCGTGTCGGTTTGACCGATATGATAGGGCAGATCGACGCGCTAATGATTACCGTAGACCCTGGACACTCTATTCGCTATGTTGGCGAACTTTGCTTGATGACGACTTATCATTATCTCGTGACGCTGGAAAGCGAATCCCATTGGACGCATATTTTGCGTATCGATATGAATTCGCCCGACCTGCTGATTAGAGAAGTGAAAGATCCATCGACCATGGGTATTTTTCGAAGCTTAAATGAAATCTATCCGATTGGCGCCAGTAAACCGAACAGTCGTTATATGGGAGAGATTCTGCGAGTGGAAAACATGAGCGAGGTGACACGTTTGCAACAGGAACGCGAATTTCGCTTTTTTTCTCAAGATGAGATTCGTCGATTGGAGCTACCGGGTAATTTAGCGATCAGCAAGCCTTCGCCCTATAGTCATAATATTGTCGCTTATATGGAGCGACCGGAAGGCCAGATCAGGGTTTATTCATTGGGACTCTCCAAGATTCGGGACGATGTACAAACTGCTTATCAGCAAGCCAAAGAACTGCAGGAAGAGCTCGGTATCGACAAGTTGTTGAACCCCATCGATCACTTGGCAACACGTATTTATAGCCAGAATCGCGAAACCGCTATTCTCGAATGGCTATCGCTGTCGAGTTATTTTTATTGGGGTTCATACGATATTAAAGACCAAAATTCCTCGACTAATGTGACAAAAAGCGTACATTTTTCCGATGAGATTAATAGTCCTGCAAAAGTGTTTACGGCTAACAACACGCCGTATTTTGTCAATCACTTGGAAAAGTTACCGTCGCCGACCGAAACCTTCGTTCGGAATTACGGACCTCGTTTGCATCATTTGGCGGTCGGCGTTAATGACGGTGAATATAACGGTATGGAAAATATCGACTACGTGGTGAGTGAGATTTCCAGGCAGGGAAAAAAGTTTTTGTTGGATGTTATCGGTTCGAGGGAAGAAGGTATCAAGCAAATTTTTTCCAGCGCATCCGAGCATTCGTCGTTAATCATTGAATATGTGCAGCGATTTGGCGATTTTGACGGCTTTTTCACTAAACAAAATGTCGCCGAACTGACGCATGCAGCAGGCGTTGAAGAAGAATTGCTTAATATTCAATCGTCTGCGTCTTTAGCACTAAAGCCTTCGCCAGAAAAGTCGCCGATTTAATTTCAGTCTCGGAACGCATGAAGAATTCTAAAGAGAGCTCTTGGAATGTGCTCTAGATTGTTTGTGCTGAGTCAAGTCAAGGAATGAACCGACTCCCTTTTGATTAAAAAACCGTCTCAGGATTTCGTGATCAATAACGTCTTGGGGCTATGAGTTTTGCAAAGGGTTCGTTTCCGCCTGATTTCGTTATTTATGCATTTCCTCTTTGAATAGTTGGTCTATTTTTCGTGAGGTGTCTTCATAGACTTCCGGTTTTTCTACTGGCTGTGGGGTGTATGTCAACGGCTCGGGTTCAATGACTGGCTCAGGTTCCGAGGCTTGGACGATGGGTTTCGGCTTCGGTGTGCATTGGTAGAGACGGTAAGCTTCGCCATAGGTCGTGTCGATGTCGAAATCATCCCAGACATAGAGAGGATAGGCGATTGGTTTGGTTGGAAGCGGAATCGTTACCAAGTCGGCGACGCCGACACCTATCCGGCCGGCCATGTTGACGATGCCTTTAAAAAGGCCTCCGGTAAAACCGTAAAAAACGTTGCTTTGATTCGATGTATTGATGACATTCTTCGGTAATTCAAGTATCGCGCCCCCCAGGTTACCGAAAGCATTGAGCGCTTTATGGCCGACTATTTCTCCGTAGCTACCACAGACGCGGGGATGGTTATTTTGAGCCTGAGACTCGGGCGCGAAGGCGGTCAAAAGGCTGACCAGTAGCACTGGGATCATGGTGCGATTAGATGATGTCATAGCAAATCCTGCCGGTTGATTTAATTTTTTGCTTCAGTATAGCAGAGGATTTGAAGTTTATTTTTTCAACGCTTTGGCTAATGCGTCGGCCATCGCGCCCTGAGGTCGCGGGGCTTGCTCGGGTTGCTTGTGGGTTTTGCGAGGCTTGGATGCCGGCATTATTTCCGCGTTGGAATCTTCTTTTTTCATGGTCAGCGAAATGCGTTGTCTCGGGATATCAATTTCTAATACTTTAACCTTGACCATATCACCGGTTTTAACCACATCGCGAGGGTCTTTGACGAATACATCGGCCAAATGCGAAATATGCACTAGACCATCCTGGTGTACGCCGATATCGACAAAAGCGCCGAAATTGGCGACATTGGTCACGACACCTTCGAGCATCATGCCGGGTTTGAGATCGGTGATTTTTTCGACACCTTCCTTGTATTGCACGCTTTTGAATTCGGGGCGCGGGTCGCGTCCCGGTTTTTCGAGCTCTTGCAAAATATCGGTTACGGTCGGTAGGCCAAAGGTATCGTCGGTGTAGTTGGCAGGGTTCAGTGAACGTAGATAAGCGCTTTGGCCGATTAAGTCGCGGATCGATTTGCCGGTGTCGCCAATGATCGCTTCGACGACGGGATAGGCTTCGGGATGTACGGCGGAAGAATCGAGCGGATTGTCACCGTTCATGACACGCAAGAAGCCGGCCGCCTGTTCGAAGGCTTTGTCGCCGAGGCGCGGGACTTTTTTCAATTGCTTGCGATTTTTGAACGGTCCGTTTTGATCGCGGAACGTGACGATGTTTTCGCTCACGCTAGCCGACAAACCGGAGACCTGTTTGAGCAATGCGACCGATGCGGTATTGACGTCGACGCCGACCGCGTTCACGCAGTCCTCCACGACGGTGTCGAGCATGCGGGCCAGTTGCGCTTGATTGACATCGTGCTGATATTGGCCGACGCCGATCGATTTCGGATCGATCTTGACCAGTTCGGCGAGCGGGTCTTGCAAGCGGCGCGCGATCGAGACCGCGCCTCTGAGTGAGACATCGAGATCGGGAAATTCCTTTGCGGCCAGCTCCGATGCTGAATAGACCGACGCGCCGGCTTCCGAGACGGTCAATTTGGTGATTTTCAGGTCCGGATGGCGCTTCATCAAGTCGCCTACTAATTGATCGGTTTCACGCGAGCCGGTGCCGTTGCCGATGCTTACTAAATCGACCCGATGTTGCGCGATCAGTCGGGCTAATGTATCGATAGACTTATCCCATTGATTGCGTGGTTGAAATGGATAGATTGTTTCGGTTGCGAGCAGTTTTCCGGTCGGATCGACGACCGCGACTTTAACGCCGGTACGGATGCCGGGATCGAGTCCCATTGTAGCCTTCGGGCCGGCCGGTGCGGCGAGTAATAAATCCCGCAAGTTGCTTGCGAAGACGCGAATCGCTTCAAATTCGGCCGCTTCGCGAAGACGGAGTTTCAGGTCCAGATCGATGCGAGTGAATAATTTGATCTTCCAAGCGAAGCGCGCGGTCTCTGCAAGCCAAGCATCTGCCGGTTTGGATATGTCGGTGATGTTCAAGCGTTTCGCGACGAATTGTTCGCACAACGGGTGTTCATCCTGGCCTTCTAGGGCAGGTTTCAGGCTGATGTTGAGCAGATCTTCGTTGCGGCCACGGAATAAAGCCAGTGCTCGATGCGACGGAATTTTATTGATGGCTTCCTGATAATCGAAGTAGTCCTTGAATTTAGCCGCTTCCTCTTCTTTGCCGGCGACGACGGTCGAATGAATGATGCCTTTTTGCCAGATGCGCTCGCGCAATTCTGTGAGTAGTTCGGCGTCTTCTGAAATGCGTTCCATGATGATTTGGCGCGCGCCGTCAAGCGCTGCGGCGCTATCGGGAACGCCTTTATCGTTGTCGATAAATTGACGCGCAATCTCTTCCGGAATCAGGTTGCGGTTTTCCAAGATCGCATCGGCCAAAGGCTCCAGACCGGCCTCGCGAGCAATCTGCGCCTTGGTGCGGCGCTTCGGTTTGTAGGGTAGATAAAGATCTTCGAGAAGCGTCTTCGTGTCGGCGTCGCGGATGGATTTTTCGAGTTCCGGCGTCAGTTTGCCTTGCGACTTGATGCTTTCGAGAATGGTGCCGCGTCGGTCGTTCAATTCGCGCAAATAGATAAGGCGTTCTTCTAAATTACGCAGTTGCGTGTCGTCGAGGCCGCCGGTGACCTCCTTGCGGTAACGTGAGATGAAAGGTACGGTCGCGCCTTCGTCCAGTAATGCAATGGCGGCGTTGACTTGTTTCGGGTTGACGGCCAGTTCTTCGGCGATGCGTTGAGTGATGTCCATATGGGGTTTTCGGAAAGAAGATGATAAAAAAATTTCTCCCGCAGAGGCGAGGGGAGAGTGATTTAAGTTTAATTTGAAAAGCGCTGTTTGCGATCAATGGTTTCAAATGATTGATTTTGTCGAATTACCCCCCTCTTACTGAATAGTTGTTCAACTTTGTTGGGTATGGGGTATGCCTATCGAGGAACGCCGTGAACCCATCCATGGGGCTTGACGGCAGCATCCCTGCTGCCGACATCCTCGCTAGGCATATCCCATACTCCACACTTTTTCGTTCTTAAACGTTTTTTCGGTCAAAAAGGAGTATTGTAAAGCATCTTAATGTCTCCGCGCCCCTGCGACTCTGCGCGATTTTCTGTAGTCATGAAATCATCCCGCAGAGGCGCTGAGGCGCAGAGAGAAAGGTTAAATTGATCGATTCACGAATAAATGTTGCGGTTCTTTACTTTGAGTTAAATTAAGGCTATGTTCGCGTTAATAGTTGATGCTTTTGAACTTAAAGCCAACATGAAACCCCAGGTACCACTCTGAATAACTTTCCTTTTTTCAATATCGCGCCAATGGATGAAAGGAGGGTATGGTTGCTCGATTGACAGGTGTCGGCGGCAGGGCAGATTTTTGCTCCTGCAAAATCTGCATTCATGCCATCCTTGGCAATCAGTCGCCGCCGTGAAGCCTAGATGTATGTATTTACGGCGTCCTGTCAAGCGAGTAATTGTACCCTCTTCCACGCTCAGTGTATTGGAAAGCAATCATTGACTCTTTCCTAAAGGGTTTATTTAGTAGGAAAGAGAACCGTTTCAACTGCTAACGCGAACATAGCCTAAATTAATGGAGTATCCGGTATTGATGGGCAGAAATCATGCCTTCGTGTTTCTTGGTGGTGGCAAGTTAAATCCGGTTGTTAATTCACTAAAATCACGAAAGGAGTCAGTGACTTGAAAAAATCTCTTGGCCCCGCCTGCCGGGTGAGTAACTTGGAAAACATAACGAATTGAATGTTTTCATGATTTTCGTGGGCAAAACACTTTTGATGGCTTCAAGCACCACAAAAACTCTGCGGCCCTTGCCCGAGTCATCAAGGATTCACCACCGATTTGGCTTGTAGATCGGCGTGGTAGGACGAGCGGACAAGCGGCGCGTTGGCGACTTGTTTGAAGCCG
>SLIO01000031.1 GCA_007135635.1 Methylomicrobium sp.
CACCGCAGGGGTTGGCATGTTTGACGATAACGCAGGCGGGCTGCTCCTCGAAGGATTTGACAAATTCAAGCGCGGCGTCCGAGTCGGCGATGTTGTTATAGGAAAGTTCTTTGCCTTGTATTTGGTGTGCGGCGGAGATGGTTCCTGCAGCCGGATTACGCTCTCGGTAAAAAGCGGCCGACTGGTGAGGATTTTCACCATAACGCATTATTTGTTTGAGTTTGAATTGTAAATTAAGAACTTCCGGAAATGTTTGGCCGTTGATTCGTCCCAGATAAGCGGAAATCGCGGTATCGTAGTTTGCGGTATGCTGAAAACACTTTAAAGCCAGGCTGAAGCGTGTTTCTTGGGATAAGCCTATGTTGTTATTCCTTAGTTCCGACAAGATTGCTTCGTAATCTCTAGGGTCCACGACGACCGCGACGTCGGCATGGTTTTTAGCGGCCGCGCGGATCATTGTCGGTCCGCCGATATCGATATTTTCGATTGCGGTTTCCAGGTCGCAATCCGGCCTGGCGATGGTTTGTTCGAACGGATAAAGGTTAACCACGACCATGTCGATAGCGGCGATACCGTTGTCCGCCATTACGTCATCATCGACGCCGCGACGGCCTAAGATTCCTCCATGTATCTTCGGATGCAGCGTTTTGACTCGCCCGTCCATCATTTCCGGAAAACCGGTATAGTCGGAGACTTCAATAACAGGAATATCTTGTTCGGCTAGGGCTTTTGCCGTACCGCCGGTAGATAAAACTTCAATACCTAATTCGTTCAGTGCCCGGCAGAATTCAACGATGCCGTATTTGTCGGAAACGCTGACCAATGCGCGGGTAACTTTTTTATACATGAGTGGAGCCTCGGGTAAGGGGTGTTGATCGATATCGAAAAGGGCTTCGAGCATTTCTTGGCTGCCAAGCCACAACAAATAGAAAGTTTACGAAGTTCTTAGGGTATGGTCAAAAATAACTTTACTATATTAATCCCCCCCTTCCAGCCCTCTCCCTGGGGGAGAGGGAGTAAAATGCGGAAGCTATTTTTAACCGTATCCTTAGGGGGCTTATAGAAGGCTATGTTTGCGTTAATAGTTGATATCCATTTGAACTCAAAGTCAGCAGAAACCAAAGGATATAGCTCTGAATAACTTGGTTTTTTCAATATTGAGCGGATTGTTGAAAGGAGGGTACGGTTGCTCGATTGACAGGTGTCGGCGGCAGGTAGCCGCCGTCAAGCCTCCATGGAGGTATTTACGGCGTTCTGTCAGGCGAGTAATTGTACCCTCTTCCACGCTCAGTGTATTGGAAAGCAATCATTGACTATTTCCTAAATAATTTACTTAGGAAATAGAACCGTTTTAACTGCTAACGCGAACATAGCCTTTATAGAAAGGCTATTCAGCGATTTTCGGTAATCGACAATTCAATTAATGCTTTTTTCTTCTTAGTGTTCTCTTCGGTTAAATATTTTTTAGGTAGCCGAGAAGGATAAGATCCTTGCACGAGATCGGTATTAGGAAAATTAAGAAATACCGTATTGGTCCAGTTTTTTACGTAATGTGCTACGACTTAAACCTAGTGCTTTGGCAGCTTTGGTTTGGTTATAACCGGCATACTGTAGCGTAACTTCCAGTAGCGGTTTTTCGACTTCGCCGATAACCATTGCGTACAGTCCTGCGGCATCATGACCGTTTAATTGCGAAAAATAGAGCTCAATGGCTTGTTTGACCTGTGCAGACAAAGGTATTGCGGTTGGTATTTTACTGTCAATGTTAATCACCTTAGCGGTTTGTTGAGTTGCTTCCATATTATGCAGCACGATGGTGTGAAAAATGCCGGAATGCCGAATCGATATGCTGAATTTGCTCGATCGGCTGTTGTGCTCGGTTGATAGCATTGCGAATGTCGACAGGCAAGATGCCGAGCCTGTCAAAATACCAACCGATATGTTTGCGCGCTATTTTAACACCGCTTAGGTTGCCGTAGAAACTATATAATTGTTGTACATGGTTCAATAAAGTTTCGCGGATCGAGTCGATAGTTTGCGGTTCTAAGGGCTCGCCGTTCCGAAGAGAACGGTTTATGTCGCTAAAAATCCAAGGGTTGCCTTGTGCGCCGCGGCCAATCATCAGTGCATCGGCACTGGTTTTTTTCAAGACATAACGGGCTTTGTCGGCCGAGTCGATGTCGCCGTTCGCGATGACTGGGATAGCGACGCTTTTTTTGATCTGCTTGATCGTTTCGTATTCGGCGTTGCCATTGAATTTGCAGGCGCGCGTTCGGCCATGTACGGTGAGCGCGGCAATGCCGGCTCTCTCGGCTATCTGGGCGATAGTCGGCGCATTACGATTTTGTAGATCCCAGCCGGTGCGGATTTTTAACGTGACCGGAACGGAAACTGCCTCGACGACGGCTTCGAGAATGCGTTTGACTAGATCCTCGTCTCTCATAAGGGCGGAGCCGGCGGCGACTGCACAGACCTTTTTGGCTGGACATCCCATGTTGATATCGATGATGTCGGCGCCCCGATCGGTGTTGAGTTTGGCTGCCTCGGCCATTTGCCGTGGGTTCGTTCCGACGATCTGTACCGATCGCAGGCCCTTTTCGCCGGAGTGGTCGGCTTTTAATAGGGTGCGTCTATTGGTTTGCAATGACGGCAGGGAACTGACCATTTCAGATACGGTAAGCCCTGCGCCGAATTGTTTGCAAATCGCTCTGAATGGACGGTCGGAAATGCCGGCCATTGGGGCGAGTATTAGATTGTTTTCGAGGGTATGGGGCCCTATTTGCATGGTTTTAGTTAGCGGTTAGCAGTTAGTAGTTAGTAGTGAATAGTGGCTTGGGATCTTGTGGCGTACCTTGATTCGAGGGTATGACTTTTAGTATCGTGCTGTGGAATGCACTATTGAGGCTAGCTAAATCGCCCGCAAAACTTTTAGCTGCTAAACCATTATCCATTCACGATTCACTATTCTCCATTTCCTATTCACTTTGCTCTTTTTCAACTTCGTCATTCCATATGGGATTAACGCGGTCTTCCGGGTTTAATTTATCTTCGTCATTTTGATAAATATGCCAAAACGATTTATCGATGGCGCCTTCTTTGTAGTTTTCTTTTTTCTCGTGACCGAATGGGCACCACCAATTTTCGACGATTTTAACCATGTATGTATGCCACTCGAACAGGCCGACGCTGAGCGGGCAATACCAAGTACAGTTGAATATCCAATAAAGTTTCGACTGTGAAGGACTCAGTTTGAATGTCGGGTCCATCGTAACTTGGTTTTTCAAGTTATAGCGGTGCGTTGAGCGGGCCGGCAAGAAGTCGGATAAGGTTTTGAGGTCCTTGGCACCGATCAAGCGCAAATGTAAATAGGTTAGATATGCGCTAAAAAACACAAAGGGTAACGTTAGTATCGGTAAATAAATCAAGGGCACACCGATCGCTCTTTTCCAAACAGGAACGTTTCGGTAATTGCGGCCAATGGCAACGCGGTGAGTGCAGGAATTGCAGGCTTTCATGGTTAATAGACCTCTTTATTAGGTGGTTTGATTGGGTCGTCGGGTTGAATGGCGTCGGTTTTCTGATCACCGTTAAGCAGCTGATAGATGCTCAAACAACCGGCGCAGCAGAACGGTAATTGTTTTGTGGGAGTGTCGAGTGCAAAGCCTTTTATTTCAACCGATTGGCCGCACAAGGCGCACGGTGGTTTTGTTACTTCAGTGGACATATAACGAAAAAGTCATAAGCTGGAAGAAACGGCGCAAAAAAACGTTTTTAAATATTCCGTTTCGGGTATTGCCGGATGTATCGGGTGATCGGGGCCTTGTCCGCCGGCGGCAAAAAAAACTAAATGTCGATCCATATGGCGCGCAGACGATCGAAGGATCTCGTGGAGCCCGTCGCGTCCTAGATGGTGCGAACAGGACGCCGAAACCAGTATGCCGTTCGGAGATAATATTTGCAAGGCTAAATGATTGAGGCGCCGATAGGCTTCGTAACCTTGCTTAAAATCTTTTTTGCGTTTGATCAATGCGGGTGGGTCAAGGACGATGATATCGTAATGTTGGTTTTCTTGGCGGGCTGTCTTCAGGAAATCGAAAACATCGCTATGCATAAATTTCATGTTGGCTTCCACACCATTTAATTGCGCATTGTTCGACGCGAGTTTCAATGCGTTCTCGGAGGCGTCGACGCAAGTGACTTCGGAGGCTCCGGATACGGCTGCAGGAATACTCCACGCGCCGGTATAGCAGAACAGATCCAATACACTTCGTTCTTTACATAGTTGCGCCAGACGCTTGCGGCTGTCGCGATGGTCGTAAAACCAGCCGGTCTTTTGGCCTTCTCGAATGTCGACCTCGTATCGGCAGCCGTTCTCTTCAATGACTATGGCTTCGGGTAGTTTGCCGTAGATGATTTCATTGTCTAAAGGCAAGCCTTCCAATGCTCGTTGACTATTGTCGTTTTTCAATACGATGGCTTGCGGGTCAAGCAGTTCGATCAGAGCGGTCAGTAAGTCGTCTTTGTGGCGTTCAATGCCGGCGGTCGTGATTTGTAGCGATAAGACATCGCCGAAACGGTCCACAACCAAGCCGGGTAGGCCGTCGCTTTCTCCGAATACAAGTCGATAATAAGGTTTACCGAACAGTTGTTCACGCAGTTGCAATGCGGTGCTTAGTCGCTTTTTAAAAAATTTGACACTACAGCTTAGGTCGGATTTTCTGGATAGTAAACGCGCGCAAACCAAGGTATGTGGGTTGATATAGGCGCTTCCCAATGGTTTGCCGTCAGAAGCAAGGATATTAACCAGTTGCCCTGGTTCGAAATCGTTGAGCACGCTTCGTTTAGTGTCGATTTCATTACTGAAAACCCATAAATGGCCTTGACGCAGGCGTCGTTCTTCGTTTTTCTTTAAATAAATTTCAGGATGCGGCATGAATTAAATGAGTTCGAAAGTATAGCCGCCGACCGAAGTGCCGGGTGCGGCGATGGTGAGACCGATTTCGATGGTTTCGTGAGGTGCGATTTTGTCGGTGCGGAAGGTTAAGTTGTCCGCTGCAAATGCGCGTTGCGCGAAAGGTTCGCCGGAAAGTTTCAGTAAAGTCAGTTTGATGCCCGGATGCGGCTGGGCGAATTCGGCCTGATTGTTAATGATGGCCTTGAAATAGTAATTTTGATCGGCGGTCAAGATCAGTGAACTCGCTAAAACCGAAAAGTCGCTCAGTTTTCTATAATCGGGTAATGTACAGCCTAAATAAGAACAAGCTTCAATAATCCAGGGTCTGAGTTTATCGTGTTGTAATGCCGATAGCCCTTGGAAATAGATAATTTGTCCGCACAACAAGATGATGGCGGCGGCTGCGGATAAATTCCATAAAAGCGGGTTGGCGGGCTTGCGGTCTTGTACCCAGGGAAGATGCTCATCAGATGGAGCTAATGCAATCGCCGGTGTTTCGCTAAGACTTTGCAGTGCGTCGAATTGCGTCGAGCACTGGCTGCAGCGGATTATACCCCGAGTTGTGCGAAGTTGCTCTATTGTCAACGTTTGCGGGTGGTGACATTCGGGGCATTGTGTGAACATCGCTTATGTATCCTTTTGGCCGTCAAGGCGGCACCAGTCTTCTTGGATTATCGGCGGATTGATTGTAATAAAAGGCCGGTATGCTGCGCTAACGGCTTCGGCTTGTTCTTTCAAAATGCCGGATAAAACCAAGGAGCCTGCGGGAGCGAGTAGTGCGGCAATCTTGCCGGATAACTCGATCAGCGGTTGAGCCAATATATTGGCTATGACGACGTCGGCGGTGAAAGCCGCGAATTGTTCAGGTAAATAGCATTGAATTTTATCGGCAATGCCGTTTTTCTTTGCATTGTCGTGTGTCGCTGTTAGTGCCTGCGGATCGATATCGATCGCATGAGCTTCACGCGCGCCGAGCAACACAGCGGCAACCGCCAATATTCCCGATCCGCAGCCGTAGTCGATGACGGTTTTGCCGCTCAGGTCATGTTCGGCAAGCCATTCCAGGCATAATGCGGTGGTCGGATGCGTGCCGGTGCCGAAGGCAAGTCCGGGGTCGAGCGTCAGGCAAACCGTGCCGGGCTCTCGTTGCTCTTGTCCGGTCGGGCAAACCCAAAGTCGGTCGGCAAACTTCATTGGGTGATAATGCTCCATCCAGGCGCGTTCCCAGGCTTGGTCTTCCAAAATCTCTGCCGACCATTCCTTGAGTGGATGCCGATTAAAAGAGTTGATAACCCGTACTTTAATGGCTTCCGGTTGGACATCGATTTCGAACAGCGCGATGACTTTTGTATTAGGCCAGATTTTGGTTTCGCCGGGCAGCGGCTCATAAACCGGTTGGTCTTCGGCATCCATGTAGGTAACTGAAACCGCGCCTAGGCTGGTGAGATAATCCGAAAGTTCGGGAGCGGTCGCTTCGTCAGTGATAACGCTTATTTGGTGCCAGGTCATTAGTTTCAATGGTATGGGATTAAAATGAAACAGCGGTGACTATTTCTTTGCGAGCTAATTTCGGAACCGAAGGATGCTCACGGAGGCCATGAATGCCTCAATAGAGAATTCGATATGCCTTATCAATGCTATACGAAATTGCGCGGATCAAACGGGCAAAACGTCGATCGAGAAGCTGTTTGCTCTAAAACCGTAATGCTTTCGAAATTTCGAAAGTCGGGTCATTCTAGAAAAAGCATTTCACACGAAAGATCATAAATAATAAGAAGTTAAATCAATAGCTTATTTTCCTATGCAAATTATTTTTGCCCCCCTTAAAGGTTATGCGAAATTTTAGGGCAAGCCATTGAAAGACTTCATGAGCTTCATGGTTAAACTTATGAGTTTAGGGGTATGCCTTTTGCCAGCCAAATTCATGCACCGAGGTATTCGGCGAATAGCCCGGTGCCTCCAAACGCCAATGCCGAAATTTGACCTGCGATAGCTATGATATCAGCCTAACACGGTAATTATGACGATGATTGAACGAAAAGCTTAGGTAAGGCCCAATAATTTTTCAAGGTAATGAATATTGCGCTGTCCTGAAATAAAGCCCGAATCGGTCATAATGTCTTTTTGGAGCGGTATATTGGTTTTTATACCGTCGATCACCATTTCGTTCAATGCGGTCGTCATTCTTGCGATCGCACTAGTGCGGTTTTCGCCGTGCGCGATTAGCTTACCGATCATTGAGTCGTAATAAGGCGGTACTTTGTAACCGTTATAAATGTGCGTTTCGCATCGGATACCGGGACCTCCCGGCATATGGAATTGATGGATCGTGCCCGGGCAGGGCATGAAGGTCTTGGGGTCTTCGGCATTGAGCCGGCATTCGATCGCATGACCTTGAATTTTTACTTGGTCTTGAGTAATGGATAAGGGTAATCCGTAAGCGATACGAAATTGTTCCTTAACAATATCAAAACCGGTGACCATTTCGGTAACCGGATGCTCGACTTGAACCCGCGTGTTCATTTCTATGAAGAAGAATTCGCCTCTTTCATAAAGGAATTCGAAGGTCCCTGCGCCCAAGTAGCCGATATCGCGGCAGGCTTTCGCGCACAATTCGCCCATACGGTTACGTTCTTCGTCGGTAATGCCGGGTGCGGGCGCTTCCTCGACGACTTTTTGATGGCGACGCTGCATCGAGCAATCACGCTCACCTAGATGGATCGCATTTCCATGCGAGTCGGCCATGACCTGGAACTCGATATGGCGAGGATCTTCCAGGAATTTTTCCATATACACGGTATCATTGCCGAATGCGGCAGCAGCTTCCGCTTTTGTCATGGTAATGGCATTGAGCAATGCCGCTTCGGTATGTACGGTGCGCATTCCTCGTCCGCCGCCGCCGCCGGCTGCTTTGATAATGACCGGGTAACCGATTTCCTGAGCCATTTGCAGGTTCTTTTTATTGTTGTCGGTTAATGGATTGCCGTTGCCAGGTACACATGGAATGCCGGCTGCTATCATCGCTTTTTTTGCGGCAATTTTGTCGCCCATTATACGGATAGTGTCTGCATTCGGACCAATGAAAACAAAGCCGCTTTGTTTGACTTTTTCCGAAAAGTCGGCATTTTCCGATAGAAATCCGTAACCGGGATGAATCGCTTCGGCGTCAGTGACTTCTGCTGCGCTGATGATGGCCGGAATATTCAGATAACTTTCGGATGACGGCGCAGGACCTATACAAACAGACTCGTCAGCTAACCTGACATGTTTTAAGTCTCGGTCGGCTACGGAATGGACAGCAACTACCTTGATACCCAATTCTCGGCAGGCGCGAAGAATGCGTAGCGCTATTTCGCCTCGATTGGCGATGACTATTTTATCGAACATGATTAAATACCTTGGGTCTGTTATTCAATGACGAACAAAGGTTGGTCATATTCGACGGGTTGGCTGTTTTCCACCAATATTTGCGTCACCTTACCTGTTTTATCGGCTTCGATTTGGTTGAGGATTTTCATCGCTTCGATGATACAGATCGTGTCGCCTGCCTGTACTACTTGTCCAGTTTCGACAAACGGCTTAGCGCCAGGAGAGGCGGACCGGTAAAAAGTGCCGACCATCGGCGATTTGACGATGTGGCCGGTTATTTTTTTCTCGATCGGTTCTGCAGGGCTTGGTGCCGGCGCCGAGGGCGGGGCGGTCGGGGCAAATTGGGCCGGTGCGTAGTTAACTTGGGCGGCATTTGAATAACGACTGATACGGACGGATTCTTCCCCTTCACTGATTTCTATTTCGGCAATGTCCGATTCTTCGATGAGCTCGATCAGTTTTTTTATTTTTCTAATATCCATTGTGTTATGTTCTCTTTGCTAATATCTCGTGAGCGGCCGTCAAGGCCAGTTCGTAACCGATGGCACCCAGTCCGCAAACAACGCCTACGGCAATATCTGACAAATAGGAATGTTTTCTAAACGCTTCCCGGGCGTGTACGTTCGATAGGTGTACTTCAATAAAGGGAATCTTGGTCGCCAGCAATGCATCGCGTATTGCCACGCTAGTATGGGTAAAAGCCGCTGGATTGATAATAATAAAATCGACATCGTCGGAAAATGACTGATGAATCAATTCAACGATTTGGTGTTCGGCATTATATTGGTGAAAACGGAGCGCGTGACCCAGAGTCGAGGCGGATTTTTCCATTGCCAGCTTTATATCTGCTAAGGTTTTGCTACCATAATGGTTTGGTTCCCTAAGGCCCAGCAGATTCAAGTTCGGACCGTTGATAACGCAAAGATTCGCCATGAAATTGAAGTGTTATGTTAGGTTTGGAGGCGATAATTCTCCCTAATTTAAGGAGGTTTGTCCATATTTATGTCATTTGACACAAATAGGGCGTAAAAAACTGGATCTTTTAAGATCTTTGCCTGGTTTATCGAATGATTTAACGTTTTTTCAGTCCATCAGTGGCTCGATGATTTCGAGAATTTTGGTGCGGGATAATTGTCCGATTTGTTTATGAATCATCTGGCCTTGTTGATTGAAAATAAGGC
>SLIO01000356.1 GCA_007135635.1 Methylomicrobium sp.
GCCGCATCTTCGACGAACTCGGCTAGTAGAGTTTTATGCATGCCTTTCGCGATACCGACCATCGCTTTGACAAAAATCTGATTCTCCCGGTTATTCGGTAAATCACGAATGAACATGCCGTCGATTTTTAGAATATCGACTTCGAGATATTTCAAATAAGCGAAGGTGGAAAAACCGCTGCCGAAATCGTCCAAGCAGACCGTGCAGCCGGCCTGACGAATCGCTTCGATAAAACGTTGAGCGTCGCGAATATCCGAAACGGCTTCGGTTTCGGTCAATTCGATGATCAAACGGTTCGAATCGACTCGGCTTTCTTCCAAACAGTGGCGAATAAATTGCGGTAATTCGGGATCGTCGAACGAGCGCCCGGAAATATTAACTGCCAACGACGGCAAGGTGGGATTTTCGCTCAATAAGGCAATACTGCGGCACAAAACCCAACGATCGATTTCCAGTATCTGCCCACTATTTTCAGCGATTGGGATAAACTGCCCGGGCATGATCAGCTGTTCCGGGTGTTGTAGGTCGCGCATGCGAACCAATACTTCGAAATGACTGAGTTGACCATTATCGACTTGATAGATGCCTTGAAAATGCAATTCCAATAAGTCTTGACGTAAGGCCTGTTCGATACGTTGCCGCCAAGACATTCTTTCCATCGCCGCGCCGGAATTGTCGCGCTTGGGATCGTAAACTGCCCATGTGTTTTTTCCATTGGCTTTGGCCTGATACATCGCGGTATCGGCATGGGCCACCAATTCCTCGACCGTTTCTCCATGCTCCGGAAAAAAAGCCAACCCGACACTGGTCGTCAGACGAATATTGGTCCCCCGAAATCGGAACGGAATCGACGCGACGGCTTGATTAATCCGATTCGGCAATACCGAAATATCGTTTTGCGGTTTTAGATAGCTTAATATTGCAAATTCATCGCCGCCCAAGCGCGCGAATATCTCGACCTCGCGCAAAACCACCGAAATTTCCCCGGCTATCCGCACCAGCACAGTATCGCCGGCTCTATGACCGAAATTATCGTTAATATATTTAAACTCGTCCAAATCGAAATAGATGAGCGCGAATTTATCTTGATTGCGGCACGCCATCGCAATCATGTGATCGAGCTGTTCTTGAAAACGGTGTCGATTGTAAAGCCCGGTCAACGCATCGTGTTCGGCCAAATAAAGCAATTGTTGAGCGGTTTGCCGCTCGTGGGTAATATCTTCGTAAATCCACAATCGGCCTAAAATACGCCCCTCGGTATCGGTCACCGGATAAGAAACTTGCGTCAGAATGCGACCGTCATAGAGATCAAGTTCGAAACGTTCGCTGATTTCATGCGTATCCAGGACTTTCAACACATACTTGGAGGCATGATCGGGGCGCGCAAACCGGTGCGTTGAATTTTCCAATACGAATTGAGTCGATTGTCCGACCGGATCCAAATCGTCTTCTATGGCCCACATCCGGCGAAAGGCAAGATTGACGTATTCAATGGCGCCGGCCTTGTCTTCGAACAAAATACCGATACTCATTGCCGACAACAACGCCGCCATCCGGCCTTGTTCGGCTTCGGCCACGATGCGCAGCTCTCGTTGTTTTTGTTCAGCTCGGCGTAGGTCATCGAAGGATTGTTGCAGGGCCAACTCAGCTTGTTTCAATTCGGTAATATCTTGCACGGTACCGACGGCGCCAATTAACTGATGCTGCCGATCGAACTCCAATTCGGCCCGTTCGCGTAACCATTTAACCTTGCCATTGACCAATGCCCGGTGTTCAATATTGTACTCGGTACCCGTCAACGCCGATTGCCAAGCTTGATCGACGAACATTCGGTCGTCTTCGTGGACGCGCCTCAAAAACTCTTCATAGGTCAACGGCGTGCCCGGCGGCACGCCAAATATCCGATAAGTCTCGGACGACCATTCCAAACCGTTATCGGCCTGATTTAAATACCAACTTCCGATATGGGCAACACGTTGTGCTCGATTCAAGTTTTCTTGGCTTTGCCGAAGTGTTTTTTCGATACGACGCCGTTCCTCGACGTCCTGTTTCAATTTTTTGTTCGCACGCTCTAATTGCGCAGTTCGTGCGGCAACTTTAGTTTCCAGGCGGGCATTCAAATCGGCCAACTGCGCCGATGCTTGAAACTCCCTGTGATGCTTTTCGATATTAACTCGGTATAGCATGATGCCCGTCGCTAGCGCCATGGCCAAAGCGCACAACGTGCGCAACGCCTCGATAGGAATTCCGGTTGTCGCTGAAAATATCCGGGCGTCGGCAAAGCTTTGTATTGCAAACCAAGGGGCGTTAACGACCAACCCGGTAAAAAGACTGTAAAAAGCCAGGCTATAGCCAGCCAACAGCATTGCAAAGTTGAGTTTGAGTCTATTTAAATACTGCCGGTTGCGGTATTCGTAGACTAAAAAAGCGACGCCTGCCGAAGCCGCTCCGGGAAAACCGAGCAAATAGCGAATACCGCTGTCGAATGCAGCAGCGTAATTGTGCGATAGCGCCGCCGTTATTCCGGCAATCAGCAGTGAAATAACGGGCAAAAAGCGGATGCGTTTCAACCATCGTCGACTGTTTTCGGAATTAAATACCAGTAACTGCCAAAAACGCCGGGCAAATTCGAACAATGCATAAAAGGAAGCGAAGTTTAATAAGTTTCCGAGCAAAGAATTTACTTGAAGGGAATCGTCTATTAGCTCCCAGGCGCATTGAAGTTCCTTAATACCATGCAAGATTCCGAAGCGAGCCAGCCAAACCAGTATTGTCGAAAAAGGCAGAACCGAATTATCCTTGGGTTGTAAATAAATCGCCGCGGCCAGGAATAAAAAAGCCATGCCATAAATTAAATAAACTTCCGTCATGTGTGCCTGAATAAGCGGCGGCAAGGTATCCATAAACGAACTCCAATTTTTATTGTTATTTTTTCGGTTTCGTGTATTTTTTAGGGACGAGTATGAAATAACTTCTTCAAATGTCGGAAGAGGGTTCGGTGGCTCGCTTGACAGGTGTCGGCGGCAGGGATAGCCGCCGTCAAGCCTACATGGACGTATTCACGGCGTCCTGTCAAGCGAGTTACCGAACCGCCACAAAGCCTACTACTTGTAGAAGTTATTTCGTGCATATTCCTTACTATTTCGAGAAGTCATATATTGATTGGCTGTTTTAATTGAGCCAAGTCGCTAAAACTATAGCATCGACACGGCATCAGACAGCCTCGATGGCTTATTTCACGATTCGATAGCACGGAGTATAAGCCTTGCCAGGTAACTTCATACGTTGTTGATTGACGAAAGAGCTTAACAACTCATCGACCGGCCCCATGATTTCAGCATCGCCCTTGATTTGGAAAAGTCCGTGCTGCTCTATAGACCTAATACCCTCGTCCTTGACATTGCCGGCGACGATACCGGAGAATACTCGGCGCAGATTCGCTGCCAAGTGATGCCGTTCCTGGTCTTTATGCAATTCCAATGCTGCCATGCTTTCGTGGGTCGGATTGAAGGGCTGTTGAAACTCGGGACTGATTTTCAAAGCCCAATTGAAATAATAAGCGTCCTCACGCTGCTGGCGGAATTCACGAACTTGCCGCATGCCTTCTTTCATATCGCGCGCGACACGGGACGGTTCGTCGATGATGATTTTGTAACGTTGTTGCGCGGCCAATCCCAAGGTATCGCCGATAAAACGGTTGATTTGCTTGAAATACTCTTCGGCGCTTGCCGGTCCGGTAAAGATCAGCGGAAACGGAATATCTTTGTTGGCGGGATGCAGCAAAATACCCAATAAATACAAAATTTCCTCGGCTGTGCCGACTCCGCCCGGGAATACGACGATACCATGGCCGGCCCTTACGAAAGCTTCGAGCCGTTTTTCGATATCCGGCATGATCACCAAATCGTTAACGATCGGATTGGGCGCTTCGGCGGCTATAATCCCAGGCTCGGTGATACCGATATAATGGCCGGTACCGATACGCTGTTTGGCATGCCCGATCGTTGCGCCTTTCATCGGCCCCTTCATAGCGCCCGGCCCGCAACCGGTGCAAATATCCAGACCCCGCAAGCCCATTTGATAACCGACCACTTTGGAATAATCGTATTCTTCTCGCGAAATTGAATGACCGCCCCAGCAAACCACTAATTGCGGCGGCTTGTCGGCTTTCAAAATAACGGCATTACGCAGTATATGAAACACCGCATTGGTTACACCTTCGGAACTTTGCAGATTGAATTTCGGGTTACTGTTGATCTCGTCGCTGACATAAATGATATCGCGCAAAACAGCAAACAAATGCTCTTTGATGCCTTTGATCATATGACCGTCGACGAATGCGGTGGCCGGTGCTCCTTTTACTTCGAGTTTGATACCTCGCTCTTCTTGTAGAACGCGGATTTCAAAGGATTTATAACGTTCGAGCAGTTCCTTGCCGTCATCCATATAATTGCCGCAATTCAACACCGCTAGCGAGCAATTGTGCAGTAAGCGGTAAAGCCCGCCTTGACTGGTATCGAGTAATTTGTTGACTTCGGTTTTGGACAAAACGGCCAAGTGACCGGCCGGAGAGATTCTTGCGTCTACGACATCGTGTTTCATACTTTCCTTGGGTATATTCCGCTATTTACAGAGGAGCATGGGGCATCATGCTCAAGTCGGTTTTATTTATTAAAGTCTTTGCTATGCAATGCCAAGAGCCATAACACATCCTAAATGCTTTATTTAGAATAACGCTTATTTTTCATGACTGGCTTTCTGCTCCGGCTCAAATGCTTCGTTTTCAACAGACGCCTGCTCGGCATTAAGCGTGCGCATTTCTTTTAAGATGGATCGCAAAACACGCGTTTGCTGGTCTTGCTTCGCCTTGATGCCGAACACGGCAAAGGGCAGTAATGTCCATAACATGACCACTAAAATTAGCACAACCAAACCGGCTATGTGTAAATGAGGTAATAAATCAGTCATCGTTTAATATCATGGTTAGTCATCAAGAAGTGTTTATCGTAGGCTAATTGGTTGAACCTGGCATTTTTTAATTCGTCTCGTTCATGTTTATCAAGGCCTCGATTAATAAACGTAATTTATTTTGAATAATACGGGTATTTTGCGGCCCCATTCTAAGCATTTGTTTTTGAACGGGACTAAGTGCTTCCAGATCATTATCAGCAAATTGATACAAAACCGACGGTTTAACTAACGCAATGCGCGTTTCGATAATCGGTGCCGATAAAATTACGGCGCCTGCTTTTTTGATCAAATCTTCTAATCGATAATGGTCCGGATAGCCGAATTGTGCAAAGACTTCTTGGCAAAGCGGTCTGACTGTTTGATAAAGCGTCAGAACATCTTGGACATTGATCGAATCTATCGCTTCGGCGAACGCGTTATAACGCTGATAACTTTTGGGCGGAAGATAAAGTCCTTGTGGGTCTTCCTCTGCAATGAACGGTTCATTCAAGTTGAGCCAACGCATGTGCTTATAAAGACGCTGGCCTTGAGAAAAGTCGTTGATTATCAATATAATCTTGCGAATCTGTTTATCTGTTTTCAACCAGACGGCGAGTTCAGGCGACAATTCAGCCAACTTAACGTCTATAAAGTTGTCGCTTTCTTTGAGGTTAGGTAAAGGAGTAAACCCCATTTCTCTAGTATCGGCTTGTTCAATGTTTCTTCTCAATTCGTTATCCGGCAATAAGTCGAGCTCCGAAGCCTCATCAAGCTTTTTTGCCAATGGAACCGGCAACTCATAGGTTTGTAAGGCTATCTCGGGCTCAATCGTCTGTGTCGAACGCCAATATAGCCATGCGCCCGCGACGGTAATTAATAGCAGAATTAACAAGAAAATGATCATTCCGATCGGTTTTTTTCGTTGATACAGATCATAACGCCTCATGTTCTCACCTTTTATTATTATGTACTTTCATCTTAGGTATTCAATACCGGGCACCATTATGACAAGTTAGTGCATTATAGGTAATCAGTAGTTGGCTTTTTACATAAGATAGCCCTATCTTTCATAAAAACGTCATCGAACGGTTAACAAGCTGTAACATTATCCCGGTAATTTAGCCGCCACATACCGTTTTTGGGATCAATTACAATGAAACTACATTACCGTTCCATTTGGATATCCGACACGCATCTCGGCACCCGGGGTTGTAAGGCCGAATATTTGCGCGACTTTCTCGATCATACCGAATCCGATTATCTGTATTTAGTCGGCGATATCATTGATTTTTGGAAATTCAAAACCGGCGCTTATTGGCCGATGCTGCATAGCGATATCGTGCAGCGCATCATCAATAAAGCGCAAAACGGCACCCGGGTCATCTATATTCCGGGCAACCACGACGAAGTATTTCGCAAGCATGCAGGCATGCATTTCAACGGCATCGATATCCAACTGAATGCTGTCCATACCACCGAAGACGGACGAAAATTTTTTGTCTTGCACGGCGACGAGTTCGATAGCATCGTTTGCCATAACAAAAGTCTTGCCTATATCGGCGGCGAAGCCTATGAAGTCTTGTTGTTGGTCAACCGCTGGTTTAATGCCATACGCACTCGATTAGGCTATAAATATTGGTCTTTATCCGCGTTTCTAAAACACAAGGTCAAAAACGTGGTCAGCTTTATGACCAATTATCAGCACATTTTGAGCCTCGAGGCACAAAAACGCAAAGTGGACGGCATTATTTGCGGCCATATTCATCATGCCGATATCGCCACGATGGAATTCGGTAAAACCTATTGCAATTGCGGCGATTGGGTCGAAAGTTGCACTGCGCTAACCGAGGACGAACACGGTACTATCAGCATCGTTCGTTGGCTCGAAGATAGCCATGTGTTGCTCGACAATGCCGTCGGCGAAGTCACAGGAATTGCGCAAGCGGCTTAACCGGTGCTCAAAAAATCCATTCTAATGACGGCCGGCGGCACTGTCTTTGTCGCCGGACTCATCCTCTTTCCGTTGCCGGTTCCGCTGGGTCTGCCGACCATGGTCATTGGGTTATCGATCATGCTCAAAGCGTCGAACAAAATCAAACGCACCGTTATCAAGCTGTTCAAAAGAAACCGGCATAGCGCTCAAGTTTGGCGAAAAGGCCGGGAACTGCGCCGGCGAGTTCGTTAATTCAATCGCATTTCAACTCGCTGTCATCAAATCTTCAACAAACCTTCACCAAATTGTCACACAGCAGTCTTAAGCTTTGCCTTGAAAGTTAAGGAGCAAAATATCAATGGAAAATCGATGATTTTCACCGCCCTACGTTGTCGCGGCCGACGCGTATGGCACTAACGAGGGCAAGATCATGAAATTGATTTATTCGATCCACAAATGCGACGTGTTCATGTTTACCTGGCTTAATAACGTAAGCATCCACATCCACCTGGTCCGTTTATGCCGTTATATCTCGAAAACCGGAGACGGCTTCCTTTATGTGTTAGCGGCAGCTTGGCTGTATTGGGAGAGCGGTAGCGAATCACCACTGTTTAAAGCCATGGCCCTGGCGTTTTTAATCGAGCGTCCGATTTATTTCATTCTCAAAAACAGTTTTAAACGCAATCGTCCGCAAGCGGCGCTGGAGAACTTTCGTAGCGTCATCACCCCCTCGGATCAATTCAGTTTTCCATCCGGGCACACTTCGGCGGCCTTCATGATGGCAACCTTGATCGGTTTTTTCATGCCGGCCTTGATGACTCCACTTTATTTCTGGGCGGCATCGGTCGGTTTCTCGCGCGTGGTACTGGGTGTGCATTTCCCAACCGATACCTTAATGGGTGCCGCAATAGGCATCGGCACGGCAATTTTCAGCTTGGATTACTTACTTTAATTATGAAGATATTTTATGGCGTGCAAGGCACCGGTAACGGTCATATTACCCGGGCCAGAGTCATGGCGAAGGAGCTTTACGCTCAAGGATTTGATGTGACCTTTCAATTCAGCGGCCGTCCCGCCGAACACTATTTCGATATGGACGTCTTCAATGGCTATCAGCTCAAGGAAGGATTGACCTTCAACACCGAAAAAGGCCAGGTTAATTACCTCAAAACCGCATTGCAAGCGCGGCCGATTCGTTTTATTCGAGATATCAATACGCTGAATCTAAAGGGTTACGATCTGGTCATCAGCGATTTTGAGCCAGTGACAGCCTGGGCCGCCAAAAAGCAAAAAATACCGGTACTCGGTATCGGCCATCAGTATGCGTTCAACCATAAAATCCCTAAGTCCGGCTCGGACCCGATCGCCGACCAAGTCATGAAATATTTCGCTCCAGCCGACCAAGGTATCGGCTTGCATTGGCACCATTTCGGTCAACCGATTCTACCGCCTATCATTGAAACGCCGGAATTTCCCAAGTCGATCGTCGATCGAAAAATCATAGTCTATCTGCCGTTCGAGGATCAAAACGAAGTCATCAAGTATTTGTGCCCATTCGAAAATTTCGAATTTCATATTTACGCGCCGCAACCGGTCGAATCGAAATATCCTCACATTGTGTGTAAACCGCTATCGCGTAACGGCTTTCAACAGGATTTATACGACTGTGCCGGCATCATCAGCAATGCCGGTTTCGAACTAGCCAGCGAATCGTTGCAGCTCGGCAAGAAAATCCTTGCCAAACCACTGCACGCGCAAATGGAGCAAATTTCCAACGCCGCAGCGCTCGAACAACTCGGCTACGGCCATACGATGTTCGACATGGATGTCGCCGTCATCGAAAATTGGCTGCATAATCCGCATGCCGTCCATGTTACCTATCCGAATGTTGCCAAGATCATCGTGCAATGGATCAAAGACGGCATGCCGGAATTGGACATGGCATTTACCGAAGCAGTATGGGACAGCGTCGACGTATTGCAAGTCAAACACCCTCATTAACGATAAAGAAAAAAGATGACTCGATAAGTTTGGCCGTAACGGTTACGCCGTTCGTGCAAAGCCCAGTGAATGGCTGGAAGGCTTGCAATATCTTTTTCGTTTTGGGTCAAGCGCCAAAATAACGTCCATCCTTCGGCAAAAATCGGGACGAATGGTGTTTTGTTTTGGGCGATCAACCGACCTTTTCAGGTTAATGATTGACTCCTTTAGCCAAAATCCTTCAACTTCGTTCCCCCTGTGCCAATATGGCCACCGCAGAATCCAGTCAATAGCGTTACCGCAGCTTCTTACTATCGATATCTCCGCCAAATGCTTCCCGTTCGGAAAAGGTGGCAGGTCAATTTTCAAGGTTAATGGTAGGCGATAAGAAAGTAACCCGATCTTTTTCGTCCTAGTTTTCGTCTTAGTAAAACTTTTCTCGAGTATTTATCATAAATCAAAGACCTGACCCCATTTTTTCCCATTTTTTCATTTTTTAGGTGTTTTTTGGCTAGAAAGTGCATACTTCTAATTTATTTATTCTCAGAGAGATTTAATTCATGATGATGAATCAATTCGAAGCAGGCTTGTCATTAC
>SLIO01000360.1 GCA_007135635.1 Methylomicrobium sp.
TGTTCGGTCAAAGTCGTTATTACGCTGGCGGCATGGCAGCGGTGGCTGATTAAGGTTTCGATATCGGCTTGTATGCCGGCCCCGCCGCTGGGATCGTGGCCGGAAAAGCAAAGAACTGAAGGACGTGTAGTGGTCATATTAGGGTTAATCCTAGAAAAAGCATTTCACCATGAAGATCATGAAGAATAATTAGTTAATTCAATAGGTTGTGGTGACTTCGCAAAACAATTTTGCTCTCCGGAAAGATTGTTCAAAATCTATGGGTAACCTATTGGAATGTTTTATAAACTTCGCGTGGTCCGGCCTGACTTTCGCTGTGTGATCAGAGGAAATGTCGAGTTTCATTTTTCGCGGAGAAGGGATCAAAACGGTTTGACGACGGCCAGTATCACGATGCCGACTAAAAATAGCACCGGTACTTCGTTCATCCAGCGGTAATATACATGGGAGCGACGGTTGCGGTCGTGTTTGAAGTCGAATAGCCAGATACCGCAGAAAACATGATAGACCAAGAGTAATAGCAGCAAGGCCAATTTGGCATGCAGCCAGCCGTTTTGTCCGTAAAGCGCCCAGGCATAATCGACCAGCATCCAGATGCCGAAGATAAACGTGGCGATCATACCCGGCGTCATGATGCCGAAAAACAGTTTCCGTTCCATGACTTTGAAACGTTCATTGCTGATACCGTCGCTGCTTCTGTCCTCGTTGCTCATTGCGTGATAAACGAACAGACGCGGCAAATAGAATAAACCCGCGAACCAGGTAACCATGAAGATCAGATGTAAGGCTTTTAACCAGAGCATAAATCAACCTTTTAATTGTGTGCGATTGGAAGAGCATTTAACTATGAAGAACATGAAGTTCGCAAAGCCTTCAAGCGTTCTATTTTTTCTTGGCATTCTCTCTAGTCTTCGTGCTAAAACGTTTTGCAGTAATAAAGGCTCAATGAATAAAAGACTCAATGCGTTTTTTCATATCCGCAAGATCGAATTCACCGATTTTATGTAGCGCAATTGCCCCGTCCGGCTTGATTAAAAAGGTTGTTGGGGTCAGGCGCACGTCGCCGAAGGCCTTGGCGTGCTCGGCTTGCAGATCCAACGTGACTTTGTAAGGTAGTTGCTTGGCGCGGGTCATTTCGACGACATGGTTTGGTGGGTCATAGTACATTGCTATCGCTATTATTTCCAAACCGCGCTCATGATAGTCCCGGTACAATTCGATCAAATGCGGAATTTCCTTGATGCAACCAGGGCAGTCGGTAGCCCAGAAGGTGACTATGACCGGATTGCCCTGCCAATCTTTCAGCTTGATTTTTTCTCCGGTAATACTAGTGAACGTGATATCGGGGGCCGCCATCGATGACGGGTTGCACGCGATCAAGGCGGCTGATGCGATTAAACAGGCGACGATCAGGCCGATAAACCATTCTTTGGTTTTCATGGGGTTTTTAATGTTTTGTTGGAATTTTAACAGTGCTTGCGATCGAGATCGAGCCCGAACTGTCTTTTTTGCTTGATTACGATTAACCGATTATAGCAAAGCTGTTAAGCTATGCACTTTATGTGCTCCATTTCAAGATATTGACATCCATGTACAAAATACTCATCTCCGATAAGTTGGCTGAGGCCGGCATTAATTACTTAAATGATCAAGACGATATTCATATTCACATCGAAACCGGACTCAGCGAAGACGGTCTTTGCGAGATAATCGGCGGTTTCGATGCCTTGCTGATTCGCAGCGACACCAAAGTCACCGAGAGGGTGCTCAAGGCGGCTTCACGTTTGAAAGTCGTCGGACGCGCCGGTATCGGCGTCGATAATGTGAATTTGACCGCCGCAACCGAACAAGGTGTCATCGTAATGAATACGCCCGATGCCAATGCGACGACCACGGCCGAATTAGCGATCGCGCATTTGTTGTCGCTGAGTCGTCATTTGCCGATTGCCGACCGGTCGATCCGCGCCGGGAAATGGGAGCGTTCCAAATTAATGGGGTCCGAAGTGGCACATAAGACGCTGTCGATACTCGGCTTCGGCACGATTGGGCGCATCGTTTCGCAACGGGCATTAGGTTTGGGGATGCAAGTCATCGCATACGATCCTTTCGTAACCCCGGAAATATTCGAAAATTACGGGGTTAAGTTGGTCGATCTCGACGAGTTGATCGAAAAGGCCGATTATTTGACCTTGCATTGTCCATTGATCGAAAAAACCAAAAATATCATCGGACGCAATCAATTGGCCCGAATGAAAAAGGGCGCGATGTTGATTAACTGCGCCCGGGGCGGTTTGGTCGACGAGGCCGCGCTTTACGATGCGCTCCTTAATAATGATATCGCCGGCGCGGCCTTGGATGTTTACGAACATGAGCCGCCGGTCAATTCGCCGTTGTTGACGTTGGACAATATTGTTTTTACGCCGCATCTGGGCGCGTCGACCAGCGAAGCTCAAGTGGCGGTCAGTGTCGAAATTGCGCGGCAGGTCGTGACCTATCTAACGAGCGGCGAGGCGGTCAATGCGCTCAATTTGCCGAGGATGTCTGCCGAACAGTTGAAAAAAGCTAGCCAGTTTATGAAATTAGCCAATATTCTCGGCAAGGTCTTGGCCAACTTGGCGACGAAACCGATCGAACGAGTCGAGGTTGCATTATTCGGCAAGGCATCCGAAGTCGAGGCGCGCCCGGTATCGGTCGAGGCCTTGGTCGGTTTGTTGGCCGGAAAGTTATCGACGCCGGTTAATCGGGTCAATGCCGAAAAAATTGCGAAACGCCAAGGAATCGCCTTAGTCGAGTCGAAAACCGAGGAAACACATGATTATTTGTCGTTAGTCAAAGTCACCGGTTTTTGCGGCGATCAATCGATTGCTTTGTCCGGAACACTACTCGGAGAATCGCATCCGCGCCTGGTTCAAGTTGATCGCTTCGAAATCGAAGTCGTTCCTGAAGGTACTCTGATTGTGACTCGGCATGATGACAAGCCGGGCGTCATTTCGGCCATTAGTGCGGTGCTTGGCAATTCCAATATCAATATCACGCGCATGGAAGTCAGCGCGGCTGACGAAGAAGATCGTGCAATGGCAGTGATCAGCATTTCCGAACCTTTGACCGATGAAATACTCGGCGAATTATGCGATGTGCCGGCGGTTTTCCAAGCGACGCAGATTATTTTATGAGATTCGATCGAATTTGTTTTGATTTCGACAGCACCTTGAGTCGGATTGAAGGCATTGATGAATTGGCCGAGCGTTTGGGCCAGGGCGAGGCTATTGCTAAATTGACCGATGCCGCCATGAATGGTGAGGTGCCGCTGGAAGCCGTATACGGACAACGTTTGGATTTGATTAAACCGGACCGAGCGTCGATCGACTGGCTGGCTGAGCGGTATTTGTGCGAAATCGTCGACGGCGTGGACGAATTATTTGCCAGGTTACGCGCCGACAGTCGCGAAGTCTATATTATTAGCGGCGGAATTCGGCAGTCTATTTTGCCGATGGCGGCTTTTTTGAATGTACCGGAGAGTCGTGTGCATGCGGTCGATGTTTTTTTTAACGAAGACGGGACTTATATCGATTTCGACCGCGATTCGGTCTTGGCGAGGGCCGGCGGTAAAGCCGAAATCTGTACCCGTTTACAACAGAATGGCTTATCGTTGGTGATGGTCGGTGATGGCAATACCGACCTGGAAGCGAAGCAGGCCGGTGCATGTTTCATCGGTTTCGGCGGTGTGGTCGACCGGCCTAAGGTTCGGGAGCACGCTGATTACTTCGTTGGCGAAGCTTCGTTGCTCGGTGTGCTTAGATTTATTTCTTAACCGTTGGCGAAATGATAAAATCCGCTGTTTTTTAAAAGATTTAGAGAGACGCAATGGCTGGACACAGTAAATGGGCAAATATCAAGCATAGGAAGGCCGGGCAGGATGCCAAGCGCGGCAAAATTTTTACCAAAATGATTCGTGAAATTTCAGTTGCGGCAAAGGCGGGCGGCGGCGATCCGGCTTCGAACCCGACCTTGCGCACCGCGATCGATAAGGCGCTGGGTGCTAATATGAAGCGCGATACGATCGACAATACGATCAAAAAAGCAACCGGAGCGCTGGAAGCTGAAAATTACGAGGAAGTACGCTATGAAGGCTACGGACCTGCCGGTGTCGCGATCATGGTCGATTGTTTGACCGATAACCGCAATCGTACGGTCGGCGAGGTGCGCCATGCTTTCAGTAAGGCCGGCGGTAATCTTGGTACCGATGGTTCGGTGGCTTATTTGTTTAATAAAGTCGGTATTATCAGTTTTCCGGATTCGGTCGATGAGGATGCGGTGATTGAAGCAGCGATCGAAGCCGGAGCCGATGATGTTGTGACCAATGAAGACGGGTCTATCGACGTCATCACGGCACCGGAGAGTTATATGGACGTCAAGGAAGCGTTGATTGCGAAAGATTTTAAGCCGGAAAATTCCGAGATAACGATGCAGCCTTCGACCAGTGCCGAGTTGAGCGCCGAGGAAGCCGAAAAGTTGATGCGGCTGATCGACCGGCTCGAAGATTTGGACGATGTGCAAAACGTTTATTCGAATGCCGATATCAGCGATGAAATCATGGAGCAAATGTCCGCTGGTTGATCGCTTTCCGATTTATAAGTCTATTTCCCTAATGAATATGCACAAAATAACTTTTACAAGTAGTAGGCTTTGCGGAGGTTCGGTGACTCGCTTGACAGGACGCCGTGAATACGTCCCTGTAGGCTTGACGGCGGCTATCCCTGCCGCCGACACCTGTCAATCGAGCGACCGAACCCCCTACCAACAGTTGTCTAAGTTATTTCATGCTCGTTCCTAAAAGGGTTTTCTCTTTAGTATTTTTCGAATGAAAAAACTTTTTTGCCGTTCATACGCAACCGATATCATTATTTAGTGACCAAAATTTTAGGCATAGACCCGGGGTCTCGCATCACCGGTTATGGGATCATTGAGGATACGTCCCGTGGCGCGAAATATATTGCCAGCGGCAGTATCCGGGTAGGTTCGGATTATTTTCCGGACCGGTTGAAACTCATTTTCGAAGGATTGGTACAGGTGGTCGAGCTCTACCGGCCCGACCAAATGGCGATAGAACAAGTCTTCATGCATAAAAATGCAGATTCGGCACTAAAATTGGGCCAGGCCCGGGGTGCGGCTATTTGCGCGGTACAGGCGGCCGGTTTGCCGGTTTATGAGTATGCGGCGAGGCAGGTCAAGCAGGCCTTGGTCGGTAAGGGTAATGCCGAAAAAGCGCAGGTACAACACATGGTTAAAATTTTGTTGAATCTTCAAGGTGATATGCAGATTGACGCCGGCGATGCGCTGGGAATTTGCCTGTGTCATGCCCATTATCAGCAGACTGCGCGCAGACTTCATCTCGGAGTTTCTGGGTGATCGGTTATTTGCGAGGAAAGTTGGCGAGCAAGACGCCACCTTGGCTGTTGCTCGATGTCAACGGTGTCGGCTATGAAGTCGAAGCGCCAATGACGACATTTTACAACCTGCCTAAACTCGGCGAAGAGATCAAATTATTTACGCACCTGGTGGTCAGAGAGGATGCGCATATTTTGTTTGGTTTCGCGTCCGAATCCGATCGCTTGATGTTCAGGACCTTGATTAAAGTCAATGGTGTCGGGCCGAAATTGGCCTTGACGATTTTATCGGGTCAAAGTGCTGAGGAATTTCATCGCTGTATACAGAATAACGATACTCAGTCTTTGGTGCGTTTGCCAGGTGTCGGTAAAAAGACCGCCGAACGCTTGATCATCGAAATGCGCGATCGCTTGCCGCAGTTGGAAGGCTCTCCGGTTTCAACCGAAAGCGGTGCTGTAGTGTTGTCGCCGGCTGCTGTGCAGCCGGTTCAGGAGGCGGTTAGCGCGTTATGCGCGTTGGGCTACAAACCGCAAGATGCGGGAAGGATGGTGCGCGCGATTCCGGCGGAAGGCAAAAGCTGCGAAGACATCATTAGGCTGGCTCTGCAGGGAGCATCGAAATGATTCAAAGCGACCGTTTGATTAGTGCCGAAGGTAACAACGATGAAGAGCGCCAGGATAGAGCGATTCGACCTAAGCGGTTGCAGGATTATGTCGGCCAACAAGAACTGCGGACGCAGATGGATATTTTTATCCGTGCCGCGCTCGGACGTAAGGAAGCCCTGGATCATGTGCTGATTTTCGGACCGCCGGGTCTCGGTAAGACGACCCTGGCCAATATCATCGCCGCCGAAATGAATGTGCATATCCGTCAGACATCGGGTCCGGTGCTTGATAAGGCAGGCGACTTAGCGGCATTGTTGACCAATCTCGAAGCGCATGACGTATTGTTCATTGATGAAATTCACCGTTTGAGTCCGATGGTGGAAGAGGTGCTGTATCCGGCGATGGAGGATTATCAAATCGATATCATGATCGGCGAGGGTCCAGCTGCCCGGTCGATCAAACTTGATTTACCGCCGTTCACGTTGGTCGGCGCGACGACGCGTGCAGGGCTTTTGACATCGCCGTTGCGCGACCGTTTCGGCATCGTGCAGAGGCTCGAGTTTTACTCGGTCGAAGAATTGGCATCAATCGTGACACGTTCGGCAAATTTACTAAAAATTATGATCGAACCGGCAGGCGCTCATGAAATCGCATGTCGTTCCCGAGGGACTCCTCGCATTGCCAACCGATTATTGCGGCGTGTGCGCGATTTCGCCGAAGTCAAGGGGAACGGCAAGGTTTCTGAACAAATTGCCGGTGAAGCGCTGGCGATGCTCAAAGTCGATAATAACGGCTTTGATGCGTTGGATAGAAAATTGCTTAGGACGATGATCGACAATTTCGCCGGCGGCCCGGTAGGCCTTGATACCTTAGCGGCCGCGATCAGCGAAGAGCGAGGCACGATCGAAGATGTGCTAGAGCCGTATTTATTACAGCAAGGCTTTATCATGCGCACGCCTAGAGGGCGGGTCGTAACGCAGAACGCTTATCTGCATTTCGGCTTGCAGCCGCCAGTACACATGGGCGCGACCGACGATTTGTTTACTTGAGAGGAAAGGGGAAAGCAGTGAGCGGAGAGCGGAGAGCGGAAATTAGGACTTGACAAGTGCTTTTAATTCTGAATCATTTTGCTAACTGCTAACTGCTAACTGCTAACTGCTAACTGCTAACTGCTAACTGCTAACTGCTAACTGCTAACTGCCTTCAGCTCTCGTTCATGCTTTGACACCTCAAATAGACTCTAAACAACCATCTCTATGCACACATTCAATTGGCCAGTCCGGGTTTATTACGAGGATACCGATGCCGGAGGCGTCGTTTTCTATGCGAATTATTTGAAGTTTTTCGAGAGGGCGCGAACCGAAATGCTCCGCTCAATGGGATTCGAGCAAGATCGCTTGATCGACGAACAAGGTATTATTTTCGTTGTACGCTCGGTTCAAATCGATTATTTAATGCCCGCGCGCTTCAATGAGCAAATAAATGTCAGCGCCGTAGTGACTTTAGCTAAAAAAGCCAGTCTAATATTCGAGCAAACCATTACCCGGGGGAGCGATGTTTTATGTACCGGAACGGTACGTATTGCTTGCTTGGATTCCAAAAACATGAGGCCAAAAGCCATACCTGATATTTTATTAGAGCCATTACATAATGAATGCTGATTTATCCTTGTTTCATTTAATTAAAGAAGCCAGTTTTATTGTTCAACTGGTGATGTTGATCTTAGTTGTCGCGTCAGTTGTTTCTTGGACCTATATTTTTTCGAAAACCCGGGAGCTTGCTAAAGCGGCCGATATCGCGGATGAATTTGAAGAGGAATTCTGGTCGGGTGTCGAGCTTGGCGATCTTTATAAAAGATTGACCGACGCCGATTTCGAGCCGGAAGGGATCGAGAAAATTTTTTTGGCGGGTTACAGAGAATATTCTAGGATGCGGCAAAAATCCGGTATCGATCCCGAGGTTCAAGTCGAGAATGCGCAGCGGGCGATGAAAATCGAGTTAAACCGGGAACTGGAGCGACTCGACGAACATTTGCCGTTTTTGGCGACGGTCGGATCGATTAGCCCTTATGTCGGTTTGTTCGGAACGGTTTGGGGAATCATGAATTCATTTCGTTCATTGGGTAATGTGCAACAGGCAACCTTGGCTCAGGTCGCTCCTGGCATTGCCGAGGCATTGATAGCCACCGCGATGGGTTTATTTGCCGCTATTCCTGCTGTAATTGCCTACAACCGTTTCGCCAGTCGTTTGGATCGTTTGATCGGGCGTTATGAACTCTTTATCGATGAATTTGTCGTTTTATTGCAAAGGCAGGCGCACAGTCAATGAGCAGTAGACAATCAGGCCGCAGAAAGCCGAAAGCCGAGATTAATGTCGTTCCTTACATCGATGTAACTTTGGTGCTGTTGATCATATTTATGGTGACTGCGCCGATGCTTCAGACCGGCGTCGAAGTCGACTTGCCGCAAGCAGACACCGAGACTGCCGAGCAGCAGAACGATCCGCCGGTAATCGTGTCTATCGATCGCGAAGGGCGTTTTTATATAGATATGGCCGGACAGGAAAGCCAGGAGATGGGGGCCGATGAAATGACAGCGACGGTTGCCAATGTGATTAGGGATAAACCAGCAATACAAGTATTTATTCGAGGGGATAAGTTTGTCGATTATGGCAAAGTAATCAGTGCAATGGCCGCCTTAAAAAATGCAGGAGTACCTAAAGTAGGATTAATGACACAGCCATACCAGCATTAATACGTATGATTAGGAAACGTAAATTAACCGGGCCTTTTATCCTAGCCCTGACTCTGCACGTTCTGCTTCTTAGCGTATTCATGCTGAGCTTCGATTCGAAATCGCCGGTCTTTGAGACAGGTCCTGCGCCTGAGATAATTGAAGCGATGGTGATCGATGAATCATTGGTTCAGGCTGAAGCCGAGCGTTTGAAGAAACAGCAGCAAGGCAAGTTACTCGAGTCGCAACGCCAGTTGGAAGAAGCCAAGCGGCAAGAGGATGAAAGGGTTAAGCAGCAGTTGGTCGAGCAGCAAAAAAAAATGGCTGCCGAAAAGCTAAAGGCCGAACAATTGGCCGCAGAGAAGCGTAAAGCGGAAGAAACGGCTAAACAAAAAGCCGAAGCCAAGCGTGTTGTGGCCGAGAAACGCAAGGCCGAGGAAGCGGCGAAACAAAAAGCGGCCGCCGAGAAGTTAAAAGCCGACCAATTGGCCGCAGAGAAGCGCAAAGCGGAAGCAGTGGCCAAGCAAAAAACCGAGGCCGAGCGTGTTGCGGCGGAGAAACGCAAGGCCGAGGAAGCGGCGAAACAAAAAACGGCCGCCGAGAAGTTAAAAGCCGACCAATTGGCCGCAGAGAAGCGTAAAGCGGAAGCAGCGGCCAAACAAAAAGCCGAAGCCGAACGTGTTGCGGCCGAGAAACGCAAGGCCGAGGAAGCGGCGAAACAAAAA
>SLIO01000020.1 GCA_007135635.1 Methylomicrobium sp.
AGCAAGAAGGGCCCGATTTCAGAACCGATGCCCGGCACAAAATTCAATACCGGCCCCGGAATGCCGGCTTGATGCAAAAGCCGAACGCAAGCTGCAGCGGTGAGCGAGGTGGCTTCGGCCGGTTTGGCGACGACCGTATTGCCGGCTACCAGAGCCGCGACGACTTGCCCGGTGAAAATCGCAATCGGAAAATTCCACGGGCTAATGCAGAGAAAAACGCCGCGCCCGTGATAAGTCATAAAGTTATCTTCGCCGCACGGTCCCGGTAACGTCAGCGGGCGGTTGAAAAACTCCAGTGCTCGGGCGGCATAATATCGGCAAAAATCGACCGCTTCCCTGACTTCGGCCAAAGCGTCCTTGATCGTCCTGCCGCCTTCACGGACGCATAACGAGACTAATTCGGTGTTGTGATATTCGAACAAATCGGCGGCATTGTTCATATAGCGCACCCGAGTTTGCACGGCGGTCGAGCGCCAAGCCTCGAACGCTTGCGAGGCGGTGTCGAGCGCGGCGGCAACGGTGTCGGCATCGCTAAAAGCAATTGTGCCGACTTTATGCGAACGATAGGCGGGATTCACGATAACCTGTTCGGAACCGGCTAGGCAGTTTCCGTTAATCGAGGGGCCGGCATGATGAGAGGTGCCGGATAATTCGTCGAGTCGCTTTTGCAAAGCAAAAAGCTGTTCGGCATCGGCTAGATTCATGCCTTCCGAATTGCGCCTTTCTCTACCAAATATTTCGACCGGCAACGACACGCCGGTTTTCTCGGTATCGCTGAGTCCGAGCCAAAAAGCGACCGGATTTTGCACGATGCGTTCGATGTCAATATCGGGATTTTCAATCTGATTGACAAAAGACGTATTCGCGCCGTTTTCCAGCAAACGCCGGACCAGATAAGGCAACAACTCTTGATACTGGCCGATCGGCGCATAAACCCGGCACGGAACAAGCCAATCGGGATCGCGCGCCAGGTTTCGATAAAGCGCTTCGCCCATGCCGTGCAGGCGCTGAAATTCGTAATCTTTCCGGTTGCCGGCCATCTGTCTGATCGCGGCGACGGTATGGGCATTATGGGTTGCGAATTGTGGATAAAAAGCGTCGGGTTCGGCCAATAGCAGGCAGGCGCAGGACAGATAAGAAATGTCACTAGCCGACTTTCGCGTGAACACCGGATAACCGGAAAGCCCTTGTTCTTGAGCGCGTTTAATCTCGGTGTCCCAGTACGCACCTTTGACCAATCGAACCGGGATTTTTCGATGCTCCGATTTCGCCAAGGCCGCCAGCCAGCGGATGACATAAGGCGCTCGTTGTTGATAAGACTGAACCGCAAGCCCCAGTCCGGGCCACCCCTTTAAACTCGGGTGAGTGAAGACCGCCTCGAAAATCGTAAGCGATAGACTTAATCGCTCGCTTTCCTCGGCATCGACCGTCACCGTCAAGCCGCCTTGCCGCGCGCATTGAGCCAGAGCGAGCAATTTCGCGGTCAGTTCGGGCACCGATCTGAGGTGCTGCAACGGTTCGTAACGCGGACACAAGGCCGACAGTTTGATCGAAATACCCGGTTTTTCGAACAACGGAACATCGCCGGATTCTTGCGACAATTCACGGATGGCATCGAGATAAGCGGAAAAATAACGTTCCGAGTCCGAATTGGTGACTGCCGCTTCGCCAAGCATATCAAAAGAATAAAGAAATTCGCGATGGTAGCGGCTATTTTGTAATGCTGAGCTAATCGATTCGGCCATCACGAATTGAGAGCCCAAAAAGTGCATTGCGCTTTGCAATGCCTTTCGGATCAAGGGTTGGCCTAACCGACCGAGCAAGTGCTCGAATACCTGCGAGGCGTTAGCCTTAACATGCCGCTCGAACAAGCCTGTTAACAGCAATGCGCCAGTCGATAAATTTACCAGCATCGAGTCGCTGTGATTGAGATGTTCTTGCCAATGAGCCGAAGCCAACTTATCGGCGAGAAAACGGTCTTGGGTCGCGGCATCCGGAATGCGCAACAAGGCTTCGGCAATACTCATCAATACCAGGCCTTCAGCGCTATTGAGCTGGTATTCATGCAAAAAAGCATCGACGACGGTTTGCTTGTCTTTATCGGCCCGGATTCGTTCAACCAGTAAACGAGCCAGCGCTTCGGCATCGGCGGGGTTATAATCGGTCATGCCAACCATTAATTCGATTACGCTAACGGTTTCATCGATCAAATACGCTTGATCGATAGCTTTGCGCAAGTCCGATAAAGAAAAATTAATCATATATATCGTGTTATTTTGTGAAAAAGTTAACTTTTTCGCTAAAAGATCTGCCGATTGCACTACTAAGTTGAATCCTTGGGTTTTTTTATACTCCAAAACATGTTTGTCCACAAATAACTGTTGTATTGATGATTAAATTTTTCAGAATTTTGCTTGTATTGCTGTTAAGTTGGCTCGTAGGGTGCGCGCCAGCCGTTTATAAGCCAGGTCAACCCGTTATAGAAGCGCTCTTGCTGGATGATCGTTATATCACGCCGGACGGCTCCTGGCTGCCGGTTAGGAAGTGGTTGCCTGATCAGGGTCAAGCGGCAGCGGTATTGATCGCTTTACACGGTTTCAACGATTACAGTCGTTTTTTCGAGGCGCCTGGGGAGTTTCTGAAAGAAAAAGGGATTGCCAGTTATGCCTACGATCAACGCGGTTTCGGTCAAAGCCCGCGTCGGGGCTTGTGGAGCGGTATCGACGCTTATACCCAGGATTTGGATTTATTTGTCAGACTCATCAAAAGTAAGCATCCGGGCTTGCCGGTTTATCTATTGGGCGAAAGTATGGGTGGTGCGGTAATTATAGCGGCCATGTCGCGCGATGACATGTCGCCGGTTGACGGCTTGATCTTGTCGGCTCCGGCCGTTTGGTCCCGAGCAACGATGCCTTGGTATCAACGCAGTTTGTTGTGGGTCATATCCCATACGATGCCCTGGATGACGCTGACTGGGCGGGGGTTAAAAATACAAGCCTCGGATAATATCGAAATGCTGAAAGAATTGGGCAGAGACCCGCTAGTGATCAAGGAAACCCGCGTCGAAACTATTCACGGTTTGACCGATTTGATGGATACGGCATTCAATAATGCAAAAAATATTCATGTTGACACCTTGATGCTATACGGCGAAAAGGACGAAGTGATACCTAAGCGGCCGACGCTACACTTCTTGCGGGACTTTCTCGATAGCGAAGAAGTCGACAAGACCGTTGCTTTCTACGAGAATGGCTATCACATGCTGTTGCGCGATTTGGAAGCAAAAGTCATTTGGCGGGATATCGCCGCATGGGTCAAATCATCGCAAAAGCCGCTTCCATCAGGCGCCGATAAGCGGGATTGGCGAATGTTGGCGAAAAGATAAGAATCGATTAGTTTGCACTAGGACAAGGGGCTGAATATCTATGGGGGCGACGCCTTCGTCGCGACTTCCGGAGCCACTGACACTCATCGCTCTTTGTTTAGCCGGCGCTTAAAACACGGCATGCAATGTTCGTGTTTTGCCGATGCAATGCATTTCGTCATCATATCGGGTTCACTATCTTACCGGCGTCAATTCCCGCGTATTTTTAATGAAAACAAAACTGTCATAACGTCGCGCAACGCGTGAAGCGACATATTGGGCATAATCTCGTCTAGGATCGTAAATTACTCCGATTGCGCGGTTTCCGATCAATTGATCGAGCGGTTCGTAGCGTCGGTCCTCGTCACTGAACATCAGGTAAAACGCTTCCGGCCCAAGCCTTGCAAAAACCTCTTCAATGCTGCCGGGCTGGGCTTTGGGTACGGGCATTATCGACATTGGTGCGCCCCAATAAGCTCCGGCATTGACCTTTCCTTGATCGGTGCCGAAACCGACGATATGTACCCGGTCTGCACCAAGCGCTTGTCTACTCAATTGACCGATATTTAACGTTTCGCGCAATATCATCGTAGTTTTACTGGCATCGCCGACATGTGTATTGTGTGCCCAAATAATGCCTTTGGCTTCAGTTCCGTGACGTTCGAGCAGGCCTTCGATCGATACCCACATATGCTTAACGCGGCTGTTCCAGGCATCAGGTCCTTCGCGGATCGCGAGGCGGAAAAAGTCTTCGGCATTCTTGATCACCAAGGCTTTTTGTCTAGCCCGGAAGCGGATTTTAGGGTCATCACCGGACGGCTTGGGTTTTAGGTTTTGAATGATTTCGAGCACTTCTGTCAGCTCTTTCTCGCACGAAAAGCCGCCTCGAGCTGTGGCTCTTGCATACATCCATTCATCGCGGTCGTATTGTTTGAAACAATTCAGGCGGCGTTGGATGTCGGGAAGTTGCTCCGGAAAATAAGCGCCGGCCAGCGCCAAAAGGTCGTCGATTGCTTCCCATTGTCCGTAAACATCCATACCGAATAAACCGATTTTATCGGCTTCCGGACGGGTTTTGTTAAATTCACGTAGCCATTCGGCTAGGGCTTCAATGTCTTGGTTGGCCCACATCCAACGCGGCCAGCGCCCGAAGGTCTTGAGTACGTCGGCGGCCGACGTGCCGGGCTTAGAGCGGCCTTTGACATACTCGTTCAGCCGGTATAATGAAGGCCAATCGCCCTCTACTGCAATAAAAGAAAACCCTTTTTCGGTAATCAGTCGTTTGGAGATTTCGCTACGCCAATGGTAGAACTCATGCGTGCCGTGTGTCGATTCGCCGAGTAACACCAGTTTATTACTGCCGGCAGTTTCGATCAGTCGGTCGAGATCGGAACGTTGTTTGAGCGGAATAGCTTTAGGCGCTAAAAAAGCCGTCAGTTTGTTCGGCTCGGCTTTAGCAATCGCCGACTCGAATACTAAAAAAACCGTGCAAAATAAAAAGAAATTGATAATTTTCATGTCATTTAAGAGATCTGAGATGCCGAATCAAGGCAAGCCGGGATTGGTTTATCGATAGAAATAAGGATGACTCCTTAATGCTTCGAACCCAATTCCTAGGTAATAGTTTCTCAAGTTTTTGTTTCAAAATAACGATATGGGCGATAATGCGTTGATGCATTGCGCTGGCTTTAATCGAATCGATGATCCACATCAAGAAATCATACGATTTTTTGAACCAGAGGAAAGTCAATAGCTTGGCCTTGGCAATACGAAACAACCAAAAAGTAAAAGCGGCGACCGGGATTTTACCTATGTAAAGGGTAATCCCGAAAACTAGGCTACCTTTAGCAAGTAAACCGATTGCGATAAAGCCGAGTAGTTCGACCTGAATGAATAAAAACAGAAAAACGCACAATAGCGCGTAGCGGTTGAGCTCGAAAACGGAGGATTCTATTCTTTGCAGAACCTTCAGGCTATGGACAAACCTAAAAACCGGAATAGCAATCGTATCCCAGATCAATTCTTCTAGCAGAATATAAACAAAAACCCAAAATCCTAAAAATAAGTTGCTGATTTTTCTTAAAATATTTACCATAGAAACCCGGGGTGCAAAAGTAATCAAGCATTGGGTGAAAAAGATTAGAAAAGAGAATGTATTTTAAACGGTGCAAGCCGAGACGATTTCGCCTTTGTCGTTCAACATCAGTTTTAAACGGCCATAGCAAGATTTTTGGTTACATTGGCACCCGGAGCCTTCCATAATGCTTTCAAGGAATGTGATATAAATCAACAGCTCACCCGATTTACGTTCCAAAACCTCAGACTGAATCGATTCGTTGATAATCCAACCGTTTTTGCTACAAAAATCAGTTAATACATTGGAATGTTCTAAAAAAATTTTTATCGGGTCTTCAGTTTCGAGCATCGCCGCCGCTCCAAGTTAGTCGATCTTAGTTAAGATAAACAACCGGCACGACTAAAGCAACTGAATGAGCGTAATAAAGTCGAACGGGTATCATACATTGTTGAATCCCATCCGGCCGGAGAAACGGGCAGTTTGCAGAAGGTGCTGCGGAATGTGTTTGGTGAATGCACCGCTGCCTCCATATCTTTAACGCTGAAGAAATTTCCTAAACCAGTATTGAAACTAAATGATTGTTACCGGTAGTAATTAGCTTCGCATCGATAATTCGGTTTTCAATCGCTTCGGGTTCGTCGATCTCACAGCCGACGCGCAGATAATTCGGTGTATAGCCGAAAACCCGATGTTTACCGTTATCGAGGGATTCGGTTTGGCTTTCCCAGAGCACCTGCGTTGTTTGCCCGATGTTTTTCGATTGAAATTGCCGCTTCATCGTTTCGGCCAATTCATGTAGTTCTCGGCTGCGTTGTTTCTTGACCATTTCCGGGATTTGATTCGGTAGCGTAGCGGCTTTCGTGCCTTCGCGTCGCGAATAGGCGAAAATATGGATATGACCGAAACCGGTATTTTCGATGAAATCGAAACTTTCATGCCACTCTTTCTCAGTTTCGCCCGGAAACCCGACAATGATATCGGTCGTAATATTGAAGTGAGGAATTGCAGTTCTCAGGCCGGTCACGATTTCACTGAACTCTTCGGTTTTACACCGTCTCGCCATGCGCCGCAGCACCGAATCCGAACCGCTTTGCAGCGGTAGATGCAGATGCGGCATCAGGCGAGGATTATCAAAAAGTTCGATAAAATCATTCGGCAATTCCCACGGCTCCAGCGAACCCAGCCTGAGTCTTGGTATATCGCTATCGCTAAGAATCGCTTTGATCAGCTCGGACAGATTTTGATCGGTATCGGAGCCGTAACCGCCGAGATGCACGCCGGTGATGACGGCTTCATTGATGCCTTGGCTGTGTAGCGTATTGATTTCGTCGACGATTTCTTGTATCGGTCGGCTTTTTTCCTCGCCGCGAGCGACCGTAACGATACAGAACGTGCAGCGATAACGGCAGCCGTCTTGTACTTTAATAAATGCGCGTTGTCGGCCACGGCTGAATAATGAGACTTCCCCCGGTTCGGTCGACATTGCCGGCATGCTGTCCATGTTCAGTTCGGTCAGGGTTTTGGCGACCAGGCTTTCTTTATCCTGGTTGCTGACGACGAGATCGACGCCCATCAATTGCTCGGCTTCTTCGCGGTTGAGCGTCGCATAACAGCCGCTAACGACTAGCTTCGCAGCCGGATTGGTGCGATGTATGCGTCGGATCAGTTGGCGCGATTTGCGTGCCGCATCTTGCGTGACCGCGCATGAATTAATCACGATCAGATTCGCGTTCTCGGCTTGACGTGTGATTTGATGACCTTTTTGTTGAAAGGCCTGAGCCCAAGTTTCGAGCTCGGCTTCATTGAGACGGCAGCCCAATGTTTTAAGATGTACGTACATTATCCAAAAAACCAATAGGTAATAATGATCGCGGCTAAGATGCCGAAAAAGTCAGCTATTATCCCACAAGCAGCCGCATGGCGAATATTTTTGATGCCGACCGCGCCGAAATAAACGGCTAAAACATAAAACGTTGTTTCGGTGCTGCCTTGCACGATCGAGGCCAGGCGGCCCGCGAATGAATCGGCGCCGAGCGTTTGCATCGTATCGATCATTATTGCCCGCGCGCCGCTGCCGCTGAATGGTTTGATCAACGCGGTCGGCAATGCGTCGATGAAACGATCATCCCAAGACAGCATTTTGACCAGTGATCTTACCCCTTCAGCCACTAAATCCAACGCACCGCTCGCGCGAAACACGCCGATTCCGACCAGCATCGCGACTAAGTACGGAATGATGCCGATTGCGGTCTGAAAGCCTTCCTTTGCGCCTTCGATGAAGGCTTCGTAAGCGTCGATGCGTCGATAAACGGCGCCGCCGATAAACACGATGACCAATGTGAATAATATGATGTTGCTGATCAGTGCAGACTGTTCGAGCATTTGCTCTTGAGGCAGTCGGTAAAAATATCCGACCACGATGGCGATAAAAAAACTGAAGCCACCCAGATATAAAGCAACAATTCGATCGAACAGATTGATTTTCTGAACTGTCGCGACCGCAATCAAGCCGGCAACGGTTGAAAAATAAGTGGCAATCAATATTGGAATAAAGACATCGGTTGGGTTAGCGGCGTCCAATTGCGCTCGGTACGTGAAAATCGTCACCGGAAACAAAGTGACTGCCGAGGTGTTGATGACCAGGAATAGGATTTGCGCGTTGCTCGCGCTATTCGGGTTAGGGTTCAAAGTTTGCAGTTCCTTCATCGCCTTGATGCCGAGCGGCGTGGCGGCATTGTCGAGACCGAGCATGTTCGCGGCGATATTCATGACCATCGCGCCCAATGCAGGATGGTTCTTCGGTACTTCGGGCATCAGGCGCGTGAACAGCGGCGTCAAGCCGCGCGTTAAGAGCAATATGAAGCCGCTGCGTTCACCGATACGCATGATACCGAGCCACAGGCTCAAAACGCCGGTCAAACCTAACGATATTTCAAAAGCCGTTTTGGATAGCGCGAACATCGAAGACATGATGCGTTCGAAAACTTGATGGTCGCCCATAACGATCAGTTTGATGACGGCCGTCATGAAGGCGCTAAAAAAAAAGAAAATCCAGATGATGTTCAGCATGGTCGGCGATGGTGTTATCGCGAGGTTCGGAGGACATTAGAATTGCCGAAGTATAGCATGTACCGATTAGCGATAAAGCGGAGGGGCGAAGTAAGCAGCAATTCCCAATTTGAGGGTAAAAAGGGTGTGGAGCATGCTTGGCGAGGATGTCGGCGGCAGGGAGCCGCCGTCAAGCCCCCACGGATGGGTTCACGGCGTTCCTCGACAGGCATGCTCCACTCCCTCAACTCCGAGAACATGTTCAAACTGGGAGTTGCTACGAAGTAAGGCAATGCAGGAGCAAAAATCCATCGAATATCCCGGTGCCGTCTTACGTTAATACCGAAATTTGAAAAAAAAGACACAGATGAATTGAGGAACGTTCATTTGAGCTAATTCTGACTGAGATAAATTGAAAAAAAGAGGGCTGCCTCCAGGCAGCCCTAAAGTGGGGGTCAATCGAAATTGACTATCTATTACTGCGATATTTTAGTTCAAAGCCTAAAATCAAAAAAAGATAGCCGTTACTATTGTTTCCTATGCTACAGCTTTTAATTGCGATTTTGTCCGCAGAACAGAATATTCCCTGATTACTTAGGAACCAGCATAAAATAACTTGAGCAATAGCCTTGTCTGTCGAAATTTACCAATTTTCAGGTC
>SLIO01000465.1 GCA_007135635.1 Methylomicrobium sp.
ATTCACGGCATGCTCAAGCATGATAAACCCTTCGATAACACGCGTTTTTATGCGATTCCGTCAATCGCTGAATAGTAGAAAAATGCCTATTTTTAACTTGATTTTAAACAGAGTATCTACACGGATGTATTTACGGCCCCCTGTCGGGCGAGTGACCGCACTCTCCGCCATGCACACAGCGCACTTTCATTTGCCAGGGCGATGGCTAGGCCTTCATGAACGTTATGATGTATTTACCGATACTTTTACAGTCTCTGGAGCGGTGGGAACGTAAGTCCATTATCAGCCGAACTTTTCCGAAAAAATCCGTGTTTCGGCAATGCCTGAATCCATAGCGATTTGCGTGGCCGCTGTAACCAATACAGGCGGGCCGCATAAGTAAATGTCGTAATCGCCCGGCTGCTGCTGTAAATAGTGCTGTAATGCGTCGGCCGGCGTTCCGCTGAAACCGGTCCAGTCAGTTTCCGGTTGCCAGACGCAAACCGTCACGGTCAAGCCGGGTAATTGCTGCTGCAAGCTTTGCAGTTCATCGGCACAAAATAATTCGCTTTCGCGGTTGACGCCGAATATCAAATGGATTGCCCGGTCTTCTCCCCATTCGGCCATTCGGCGCAGAATAGACAGAAACGGTGCCAGCCCGGTCCCGCCCGCAATAAAAACCGCCGGGTTGATGCTATCGGCTTGCATGCCGAAAGCGCCGCCGGGACCATAAACATTCAGCACCTGTCCTACATTCGCGCGCCGGCTGAGATAGCCGGAAAACCGGCCTTCAGGTTGCAAGCGAATTAAAAACTCCATTTCTCCTTGCCAGTTTCCGGTATTGGCTAGCGAATAGGCACGCCGAATACCGCTTCCCGGAATCTCTAACTCCATGCACTGACCTGGCTCGAATTCAACCGCGAGGCCATTCTGTTCGTCTTGCCACGATAACCGCAAGCGCATCGTTCTTTTGGCGATGGTTTCCAACTGGCTAATGACGGCCTGCCGGGCTTCATTTTGGCCGAAATTGATGTGCGCATAGTCATACGGCGCGGTAATTTGCAGATCGGTTTTAGGGTAGGTTCTGCACAACAAAACATCGCGCCGCTGAACGGATTCATCGGGTAACATGCTGGCGTTGTAATGCCCCAAATCGTAATCTCCTTCCGCGCAATGCCCTAAACAAGCGCCGCAACCGCCGTCTCTGCATAGAGACGGCAAGAGAATGCCGGTGTTTTCGGCGGCGCTGATGATATCGCTTTGATCCGGGCAGCTAAAGTCCAAACGCTGTCCGTCACGCGTGGTCAATGTTATGTGATGTTCCGGCATAATTACCTCCGTTACTTGAGTCATTAAGCGGCTTTTTGTAGCGCATCGCGAATATCGTCGGTAGCCGTGCCGGTGGCTTTTAAGTCGAATGCTTCGCTCAACTTGGCCAATAAGGCCGGAGTCAAGAATGCCGGCAGGGTCGGGCCGAGACGAATGCCACGAATGCCCAGTGACAGCAAGGTCAACAGCACCGCAACGGCTTTTTGTTCAAACCAGGAGATCATCATTGACAACGGTAAATCGTTGACGCCGCAATCGAAAGCCTTGGCTAATGCGGACGCCACTTGAATGGCTGAATAGGCGTCGTTGCATTGACCCATGTCCAGCAAACGGGGAATGCCGCCAATGGCACCGAAATCGTGGCTGTTGAAGCGGTATTTTCCGCAGCCGAGGGTTAGAATCACGCTGTCGTTGGGCGCTTGTTCAGCCACTTCGGTAAAATAATTACGGCCCGGCGCCGCGCCGTCGCAACCACCGATCAAAAAGAAATGTTGAATCGCTCCGGTTTTGACCGCGTCAATGACTTTATCGGCCACTCCCATCACCGCATCGCGGCCGAACCCGACGCTAATCAAGTGTTCCGGTACATCTTTGGTGAATCCGGGCAGCGCGTGGGCGGCGGCTATCACCGTCGCAAAATCCCCGTTTTGAATATGTCTGACGCCTGGCCAACCCACCGGTCCCGCGGTAAAAATTCTTTGCCGATAGGCATGGGCAGGCTCGACTAGACAATTGGAGGTCATCAAGATAGGTCCCGGAAACGCGGTAAAGTCGTTATGCTGATTTTGCCAAGCCGATCCGTAATTACCTGCCAGATGCGGATAGGCTTTTAATTTGGGATAGGCATGCGCCGGCAGCATTTCGCCGTGAGTGTAGACATTTATTCCCAGTCCTTGGGTCTGCTCCAGCAATTGCGCCAGATCATGCAGGTCGTGACCGCTGACCAGGATGGCTTTGCCTTTGACCGGCGCCAGATTGACCGTGCCGGGTTGCTGGGCGCCGAAACTGCCGGTATTGGCTGCATCCAACATGGCCATGACCCGATAGTTCAATTCACCGATGCGTAATGCCCAAGCCAATAGCGCATCGGCATCGGCCGGATGAGTCGCCAGAAATTCCAGCGCTTGTTCAAAGTCTGCGTAAATGTCATCGTCGCGATAGCCTAGCATCAAGGCGTGATAAGCATAGGCGGCAGCGCCTTTGATACCATACAGCAGCATGGCTCGCAAACCGATGATGTCCTCGCCTACTTGCGCTAATTCCAGATTGATCGCCGCTTCTTTCGCCTGTATCAACAGGCCAGGCATAGTGCCGGCGGGTTGCCATTGGGCCGGGCCACACAAGTCTTCAATCGCCTCGCCCTGCTGTGCGGCCAGTTCTTGATAGTGTAGTTTGAGCCGGTCTCGCCATTGAGCGGTTTCCTTGATCAATTGCGCAAAGCGGTTGGCATTGAAATTAACATTGGTCAACGTGGTGAATAAGGCATAGAGCATGAATTCGTCGGCTTTAGGTTGCGCTTCGCCCAGTTTTCGCAAGCGCGTTGCATATTGAGCGATGCCTTGCAGGCCGTATATCATCAAGTCTTGTAAATCGGCGGTCGGCTCATCTTTACCGCAAACGCCTTTGGCTTCCCGGCAGCCGCTACCGGTTTCGGAACGTGTGGTTTGTTCGCATTGATAACAAAACATAATGTCTCCTGATTGGACGTTGGTGAATTGAAGTGGTTGCCAGGATAAGCGCTCAGCCATTACAGTGTCCTTGACTTACATCAAGAGGATTTTTATGCGGAACGAAATACGAGAGCAGTTATGCCGGCATTATTTATTTGCCAGTTTGGATGACGAGCAATTCGACCGAGTGCTTTGCGGAGTGCAGGGGCTAAACGTGCAGGAAGGCGATCATTTGTTTCATTTCGGCGATCAGGCACGCTATTTTTATTTTCTAATTCGCGGGCAAATTCAGCTTTACCGGCTTTCAGCCGGCGGCGAGGAAAAGGTGATTGAGATTATTGCGCCCGGGCAAACCTTTGCCGAAGCAGTGATGTTTTTCCAAACCCATGCTTATCCGGTGAGCGCCAAAGCCGTGTTGCACAGCAATTTATATCGGATCGACATGGTGATAGTCATCGGTATGCTTCAGGAATCCAATGAGCTGTGTTTACGCTTGCTGGGCGGTATGAGCCGGCGCCTGCACGGTGCTATTCAAGACATTGATCAGTTAACGCTGCAAAATGCCAGCATGCGGGTCATTCAGTTATTGCTGAATTCAGCTCCCGATGGCTCGGTTAGCGGCTACAGTCTCGAATGGGAAACACCCAAACAAGTTTTGGCTTCCCGCTTGTCGGTTCGGCCCGAGACTTTTTCCCGTATTCTGCAACAACTGAGCCGTAAAGGCTTGATCTCGGTCCAAGGAAAAACGGTTGAAGTGTTGAATGTGAAAGCCTTGCAGCGTGAATTGGATTGGACCCATTAAATCATTGCCAAGTTCTTCGAGAGAATGCCGGCATTGGAGGTCCTAATAGTTTTATTATGTTTGGCTGGGGTATGCTTAAGCGCAGTTTGTATTGGTTTTTTGGGGAATTCGACGATGTTGACTAAAGTGTTGCAATTTTTGTTACTTGGAGTGGTTCAGTTTTATCGGCTTGTCATTTCTCCACTTTTGCCTCCTTCGTGCCGGTATCAGCCCACTTGTTCCGAATATGCGATAGAAGCGATTACTCGACATGGTCCATTTGTAGGTTTGTTGCTGACGTTAAAAAGACTCGGTCGATGTCATCCGTGGGGCGGTCACGGCTATGATCCGGTTCCGCCCAAAGAGTCGGGTACGGCCAAGAAGTCTTGAGTATTCGCTACATTCCGGCGACCCGATACTCAAAACCCATCCATGATGGCACCTGGATCTGGACCGGTCGTCGGTTCGGTGCCGGGGAAAGGTGCGCGATGCGCACCCTACGGTGTTCTAAATACCTTGGAAATTGTTGGTGTTCATAAGTTATAAAACGCCAATTATTATCTCTAAATCCATAAAACAGTCATTCTTTCTGACCTGAAAATCGGTAAATTTCAGCGTTTTATTTTTTGGTCATAAAAAAGTAATTCGATGGGCATTTAAGGATCATTTTGTCGTTGTCCTTTTCAATTGCGGTGCAAGTTTCCATTCTTGAGCGCCCAGGCGCTGCTTGTTTGACTAATTTGCCGTCCTCGACCGAATAATTCAATACTGCGCGCAGTTGATCGATTCTGGCGTGAGCGTCCGATTCTTGGGATTTTCCTTCCATCGTACCGTCTTCCCTGAACGTCCAAATAGTATTTAAGCTTCTTGATTTAGTGCCTTCGCGGTCGACCGATTCCTTATCGATTTGCCAGGAGCCGATCAGGTCGGCTTGAGTCAATTGGACATCAGCATTTGCGGAAAAAGCTAAAAATAGGAGTGCTAAAGCAGAAAATTTGGTGAATTGCATGATTGAAACCTTTTGGGATCGTTTTTAGAGGCGAGCATTGTAGCATGGAAAAGCCTTTCTATAAGTAGGGTAAATAATAACCTACTGATTTTATTGGTTTATGATTACCGCGCTGACTGTGTTCTACAGTGATGCCGATGGCTTTCGTGGATAATAGTTAGGGTTCAAAGTGATTCAGTGGATGTCGCAAGTTAGAGCCGCTTGAGATAGTTGTTCGTGAATGAGAGAATACAGGTTATATCCAGCTGAAGTGAGTACGATCATGCCAAGCAAAAAGGTTGCGCATTACATTCTTTTGATCAGTGTTCATGGTCTGATACGCGGACGAGATTTAGAGCTGGGGCGCGATGCCGATACCGGCGGTCAGACCAAGTATGTCGTGGATTTAGCGAGAGCTTTGGTGCACCAGCCTTCGGTTGGTAGGGTTGATTTAGCAACGCGATTGGTCGACGACCCCGAGGTTGCTGCCGATTATCGACAAGCGCTTGAGCCGCTGGATAGGAACGCGCAAATCGTCCGAATACCGGCCGGACCTGAAGGCTATATCAAAAAAGAAGAGCTTTGGGATTATCTCGATATCTTCGCCGATAATCTGCTGGAGTGGTTGCGTCACCAGCCTCGGATGCCTGATGTGATTCATAGCCATTATGCCGATGCCGGATATGTTGGTGTGCGGTTGTCGCTTCTGACCGGGATTCCATTGGTGCATACCGGTCATTCACTAGGCCGCGACAAGCTCGGTCGTTTACTCGCGATGGGCTTATCGAATGATCTGATCGAGCAGCGTTATCATATTTCGAAAAGAATTAATGCCGAAGAGGATGTATTAGCCAACGCAGAGTTGGTTGTGACCAGCACCCATAATGAAATCGCCGAGCAATACGAGCTGTATGATTATTATCAGCCTGATCGCATGGTCGTGATTCCGCCCGGAACCGATCTAGAGCAGTTTTATCCCCCCGAAGCCAAGCCGAAAATAGCCTTCAGCAAAGCGCTGGAGCCTTTTTTGACCCATCCTAAAAAGCCGATGATTCTGGCTTTGTCGCGTCCTGATGAACGTAAAAATATTGTTTCTCTGGTGCAGGCTTACGGCGAATCCACAGCGCTACAAGACTTGGCTAACTTGGTTATCGTAGCCGGCAATCGCGACGACATCCGGGAAATGGATGAAGGTGCGCAAGCTGTGCTGACCGAAATTCTGTTGTTGACCGATTACTATGATTTATATGGCCGTATCGCAATCCCTAAGCATCACAATCAAGAGAATGTTCCGGATATCTATAGGCTGGCTGCGCATTCGAAAGGCGTGTTCGTCAATCCGGCTTTGACCGAACCGTTCGGCTTGACTTTGCTAGAGGCTGCCGCCTGCGGTTTGCCGCTTGTCGCTACCGAAAACGGCGGTCCTGTCGATATTATCGGCGCTTGCCATAATGGTATGTTGGTTGATCCATTGAATACACAGGCGATTGCCGACGCGTTGCTGGAAATTCTCGGCAGCTCGAAAAAATGGGAAAAGTTTTCCGAAAAAGGGCTTAAGCATGTGCGGAAATTGTATTCCTGGGATACGCATGCACAAAAGTATCTTGAAACGATACAACCATTGTTGGAACATCATCCGGAGTTTCCGAAAATACCGCGCGTGCGAGGCGATTTGAGTTATCGCGATCGCGCTGTTTTTTCGGATATCGATCAGAGTTTATTGGGCAGTCCTGAAGGCTTGAAAGCTTTTTCCGCTTATTTGGCCGAAAAACGAAAAAAAGTTTTTTTTGGTGTCGCGACCGGTCGAAGGCTGGATTCGGCGCTAACGATTCTAAAGAAAAATGGTCTGCCGGTGCCGGATGTCCTGATTACCAGCTTGGGTACCGAGATTGTCTATTCGCCTCAGATGACGCCGGATAGTGCCTGGGCAAGGCATATCGATTTTCACTGGAATTCCAATATGATACGCCGTATTATCGGCGAATTACCCGGTTTGACACTGCAGCCTAAAAGCGAGCAAAGCCGGTTCAAGATTTCCTATCATTACGATGCCGAGCTGGCTCCGACGATTGAAGAAATTCAAACCTTGTTGCGTCAGGAAGAGCAAGCCGCCAACGTTTATTTGTCCTTCGGGCAGTTTTTCGACATCGTTCCGGTGCGCGCATCCAAAGGTTTGGCTTTGCGTTATTTTGCCCAGCAGTGGAATCTGCCGTTGGAGCATATTCTAGTTGCCGGCGGTTCCGGTGCTGACGAGGATATGATGCAGGGTAATACGTTAGCGGTTGTCGTTGCTAATCGGCACCGCGAGGAATTGTCGGGATTGCGGGAACCCGAGCGGATTTATTTTGCAGCACAACCTTTTGCGCTCGGTATCATCGAGGCGATAGAGCATTATGATTTTTAAGTACATGAGAGTAGGATTATGACCGAGCAGTTTTTGTTATGTACCGACCTCGATCGAACCTTATTGCCGAACGGCAATGTACCGGAATCGGCGATGGCGCGAGTGTACTTCAAGGCCTTGGCGCGCCATCCGAATTGTACGGTGGCTTATGTGACAGGCAGACATCAAGCATTGGTTCAGCAGGCGATAGCCGAGTACGATTTGCCTTTGCCGGATTACGTGATCGGCGATGTTGGCACGACGATTTACCAAGTCGTTGATCATGAATGGCAAGAATGGCCGCAGTGGAGTCATGAAATTGCGCCGGATTGGGCCGGATTCGAACATGCCGAGTTGCATCGTTTGTTCAGCGAGCTGTCCGAATTGACGCTACAAGAAAGCGCGAAGCAGAATCGTTTCAAACTCAGTTATTATGTTTCGGCGTCGATTGATCCAGAGTCTTTGTTAATCGAAATGAGAAAACGTTTGGCGTTGCACTCGGTTCGTGCGGAGTTGATCTATAGTATCGACGAAACCACGCATACCGGGTTATTGGATGTTTTACCGGCCGGTGCGACTAAGTTTCATGCGGTCGAATTTTTAATGAAACAGCTTGGCTTCTGTTTGGATAATACCGTTTTTGCCGGTGATAGCGGTAACGATCTACCGGTGTTGACCAGCTCGATTAACTCGGTGTTGGTCGCCAATGCCACTGACGAGATACGCAAGCAAGCGTTACAATTGGCACGGGAGCAATCGACCGAGCAGTCACTGTATTTGGCTGAAGGTGGTTTTCTTGGGATGAACGGCAATTACAGCGCCGGTATTTTAGAAGGCCTTGTGCATTATTTACCCGAAATCAAACAATGGATAATGAGTGATGAGTAAGAATCCGATGACTATTTTCGGTGAGGTATTGTTCGATCATTTTCCGGACGGTAGCCGGGTACTCGGCGGCGCACCGTTCAATGTCGCCTGGCATTTGCAGGCATTTCGCCAAAGCCCGCGATTGATTAGCCGGGTCGGTGATGATCCTACTGGTGATGCTGTTGCTGCCGCTATGCATAAATGGGGAATGGATCTATCCGGTTTGCAACGGGATGATAAACATCCGACCGGTATCGTCGATATAGTCATTGAGCACGGCGAACCGGCTTATACGATCGTCCCGGAGCAAGCCTATGATTATATCGATGCAGCAGAGATTCAAGATGCAGGGAAGCCTGGTTTGCTCTATCACGGTACGCTGGCCTTGCGCCAGCCGGTTTCGAGAGCGGCTTTAGTTGCCTTGAGAGCCGAACATAAGGGCCGGGTATTTATGGACGTCAATTTGCGTGAGCCTTGGTGGCGGAAAGACGAGATACTGGAATGGCTCGATCAGGCCGACTGGGTTAAGTTGAACCATCATGAATTGGCAGCGCTTTATTCGATATCCGGCGATCTTGATACCGATATGCAGCGATTTGTCGAGCTTTACCGGTTGCAAGGATTGATCGTCACGAGTGGCAAGCAAGGCGCGGTTGCAATTGATCATAATGGTGTGTCGTGCCGAGTGACGCCGGGCGAGATCGCCCAGGTTATCGATACGGTCGGTGCCGGCGATGCGTTTGCTTCGGTTATGTTGCTCGGGCTTAATCTCGACTGGCCACTGCGAATTACGATCGAGCGCGCGCAAGCGTTTGCATCGGCCATGGTCACCCAACGAGGCGCGACAGTCAGGGATCATGCTTTTTATCAGCCCTTCATTGAAGCTTGGGGTTTGGATTAAACTTAAAAAAGCAATAAGCTGTGAAGGACACGAAAAAAATCAAAGGCTTTTTTCGCTACGGCCTCGATAACATTTGTGTAATTCGTGGTTTTAATCCCGAATTTAGGTAAACCCTTCCTTGATTGGGTTCATACGGGTACTTATTACTAAGGAATGAGCATGAAATAACTTAGACAACTGTCGGAAGGGGGTTTGGTGGCTCGATTGACAGGTGTCGGCGGCAG
>SLIO01000488.1 GCA_007135635.1 Methylomicrobium sp.
GCTCGAGAAGAGAATGATCTCTGGTTAACAGCTTGATCTTATCGTTATCGATCATGTAAGCGCGGCTGTCCCCGACATGGCCTACAGTCAGCCTGTTGCCGTAGACCAGTCCCGCAGTAAGGGTGGTACCCATACCCTGCATAGCCTTCGAACTGCCTGCTTCGGTGACAATCCGCTTATTGGCTTCATTAATCAGTGTGCAAACCAGTTCACGGGCCTCTGTTAAAGTGGGAAAAGCGGAGCGATCCAAACTGTTCCAGGTTCTCTCAGCCGCCGTTACGGCCAAAGTGCTGGCTATATTTCCTGATTTGTGCCCGCCCATACCATCGGCAACCGCCCAAAGACGTGATTCAGGCCTATCTAAAATCGCGTCCTCGTTGAATTGCCGACGCTTACCGGTATCAGTAAGCGCCCAAGATTGCCAACTCATTGTGGGTTGATCAGTTAGATCAATGTATCGCGGCACTGTATCATGCCCCTCATCTGCACTCGGTAACGCTTTTAGCGATTCGACTTTGACGGAGATGTTCGCTTCCGTGTTACTGACAGGCATAATATGCCTTTGCATATTCCAACCTCGGCCGGAAAAGTGACCATTAAGAAATCCGGAAAAGGCCGCCAGCGGCGGCAAACCTTCGCATGCCAACAATGCCGCTGTTTGATCATCGTAACCGCCGGTTTCCCAAAGACTGTAACCGGGCATATAGCGGTTCAACAAAGCAACGCTTAATCCGGTGAACGCTTCGGGCATGCGTTCGGGTTGGATCATTGCCACAAGAAAGGTTTTTTTACCGCTATTATCGCTAGAATCACTAGCGGCTTCCGAAGTTGGCGTAGAAAATGGTAAAGGTTCAATCTCCCGGATCAGATTGTCGAATACCTCGAGATCAAGCCCATCTTCCAATCCGCTCAATGCCGCGGCTTCGAGCCGCCCGAACCAAGCTTGCTCCGAGCACATTAGATAAGGCAGAAGGTCCGGATTGTCGATTCTTACCGCAACGGTTAACGGGAAATAACGCCCGACTTTATCGACACTGGGCATTAAAATCCCGGCCCAGGCGGAATTACCGCAAACCCCGGGACTCAACGCAAAACGCCAAATCGGGCTACTTAAATAGCTGTTCAACCATGCGTCCCCCAATTCCTCCTTGCTGGCGGCAATCGAGCTTTGCAGCCAACTGTCCCAAGGATTCAGAAAGTCGCGCGGCAAACGCCGGGAAACAAAGTCGCCCAATATCGGCAGTTTGCCGTAAAACCCGGGTTCCGAATGAGGCAAAGTCATTACAAACTCGTTGGAAATTGAAAATTTTGCAATTCTTTCAGGGCGAACGGATTATCGACGCTGGTCGCACTCAATTCATAACGCGCTTCCAGGTTGTCGATTGCAAATGTCAGCATGAATCTGTCTTGCGCGGTTATTTGAATACGGGCTTTGTCGAGCAACCTAAACCATGCCCAAGCGCCTTCCTCGGAACGACTGACTTGACGACCATCCAACGTATCGAAACCGTAACGCACAGAACCGCTTCCATCCGTTCCAGGCCACTGCAGTTGTGTACTTCGCGCCGGACCATGCCGGTAATCCAATTGCTGACCTTCCAAATTCAGCCAAAACCGTGAAGCTTTGGCATCGAGCGATACCGGTCTAAGATTGAATCGGACGGAGGGTAATTGACTGCCTCCTTGAAAAAACACTTCACGGATTTTTGCCGCATACTGAAACTGCATCAGCACCGATTGCGAAATACCGATAGATTGATTATTTTGAGCGATCAGACGCCAAGTACGCCCGCTGGTATCGACAAAAGGCTTCAGATTGGCATTGAAAAACTGATCCAGGATACCGTTCGGTGCAAAAAACCGGCTAAAATCTTGCAATGTAATTTCTCTATTGGTGCGTCTGGACAGCGGATAACGGCCTTCGAGTCCTGATTTATAAAGCGGCATGACCTCGCTCTGCCAAAGCTTATTGAGCTGTGCCTTGCTCGACCCCATGATCAGATTCAAATTGCCGCTGGACAGTTTTTCGGTCATGCTTTTCAAGGGTTCGGGCAAGCGCGCCGATTCCATTTTCATGCGCGTCATCACATCGCCTCCGCCACCGCCTTCGCTTCGTTGTGCGGCAATCCGTATCGCCGCGCCTCCACTATCCGAAGTGCTGCCCAAATCGATCATAAAGCCGTACAACTGACCGAGTAGATTGATGGTCTGGTCGAATGGCGCACCGGCGCCGCCGACGCTTCTGACTAATGAGGCTAGCTGTTGAAAATGGCGCTCGACGACTGTGCCCGGCGGGTCGATCGGCGTTTGCACGACACCTTCGGCTTGCGCGGCTTGCAATAATTTTTGCGTTCGCGAATCGACCGTTTTTTCCGCGCCTTCCTTGACCGCCGCCAAAGCATCCAAAGGACTCGGCGGTTTGCGTGTTAGGGAGGTTTCTTTGTCGATAGTCTCCAATAATAGCCGAATCGGCGAGTTAGGCGCCGAAGCGAATTCGAGTAATTCGATCGATTGTTGAATATTGCCGACGCTTCTGATTTTTAGATTGCCCAGCATATCGCTCCAATACTGGATGAAATCTTTGTCGTAATAGGTCTGAACGTCTTGCTGCAAGCGTTCGGGGTCGGGCGCGCGGGCTCTACCGACATCGCCCAACACCCAATTATCCTCGACCGTCTCTTTAGCCAAGACTTTGTTTTGTTTTAGAAAAACTTGATAAAAACCGTCGTGCGTGAACAAATAAGGAATGGCTTGCTGTTCGATTTTTCCCGACGTCACCGTAAAAACCCGAGACGCATTCGGCCCTAGCGCATCCGACAAACGGAGATCGCGACGGCTATCCTGCATCGCCTCACTTTTTATACGCATATAGACTTGCTGCGCGATAGGAATCCGGTTTAACACTTGGCGCGTTGCGGCAACCAAACGCGGGTCGAGCGTCTGAGGCTCTATTTTTAGCTTGAGCAAATTATCGAGATGAGCGAGTAATTGAACTTGAACCTCTTCGGCATAATTTTTTTTCCAATCGATAGCTACCCAAGGTCGCACTAAGCCGGGCTCGAGTCGTGTGGGCTCACCGAGCATCAAATAGACTTTCAACAGTTCATAGAGAATTTCGGGGTTATTCGCCTCTTCGCCTCGTATACGTTGTTCTAGCCTTGTCTTGATCAACGGTAAAAATTGCTTCAATAAAACTTGATCATAGGTATCGTTAATGACCGGTTGCACTTTACTGCCTTGAAACAAGCCGAAACGCATCGACAAGGGTTTCTCGTCGCCATAGACTTGTTGAATATTTTGCATCGCATTCATGCGCTCCACTAAGTCGGCAAAGTTCGATCGATTCGGATAATTCGCCGCGGTTTGTTCGTATTGTTGAATCTTTTCACTCAGCTCGTTCAATGCCGTTTGATTTCGCGTAAAGCTGACGGTCCATAAACCTGCCATCAACAATGTCACAGCCAGCGCCGAGCCGTATGCGACCTGACGCAGCAAAGCATAACGGCGCTCGACACGTTTATTCAAACCGACAATTAGCGCCTCGTCGAAAATGACGTCCTTCAGCAAACGGGTAATGAAATAACTCTTACCCTTGCCGCTGAACAGCGGCACCGAAAAGCGATCGAGTTTGAACGTGCTCGCCAAAATCCCCATCAGACGGTCGATCGGCGTGCCTTCTTGCGTTCCGCTGGTAAAATAAACGCCTCTGAGATAAGGAGCTTGCTGATATCGGTTCGCACCGTAACATTCCTTGAGAAATTCCAACAAATTCTCTTTCAGCAAGGCCATGCGTTGAGGAAAACCGAAAATCAAATGACGGCGCTGCAAATCGCGCTCTTCCTGCAGTCTTTTCGGTAATCGCGCGTTTAAACGATCTAACAAGCCGTCGAAGTCGTCTCCGACCCGGCCAACGACATAGGTTGGGTGATCCTGATCTTCTTCAGGAAAAGTGACGCCCCAAACCTGTGATCTTTCTTCTTTGCCCAGATCGGCAAAGAAGTCGTTGAAACCTGCGACCAGATCGCATTTGGTAAACAACATATAAATCGGAAATCGAATGCCAAATTGTTCATGCAGCTCCTGAATGCGTTGCCGAATCGCTTGCGCATGTTGAATTCGCTCTTCCTCTGTCTGCTTGATCAAATCGGACAGGCTCATCGTGATCAGCACACCGTTGACCGGTCTGCGCGGCCGATGTTTTTTCAGCAGATTCAGAAAACCGAGCCATGCCGCCTTATCGACCGCCTCGTGGCTGTCTTGCGTTGTGTAGCGTCCGGCGGTATCCAACAGTACCGCTTGATCGGTAAACCACCAATCGCAATTGCGGGTCCCACCGACGCCTTTGACCGCGTTTTTGCCGAATTTATCGGCCAGCGGAAACTCCAATCCCGAATTGATCAATGCAGTGGTTTTTCCGGAACCCGGCGGTCCGATGATGATGTACCAAGGCAGTTCATAGAGATACTGACGACCTTGACCCGACTGGGTTTTGATCTGTTTTAGCGTGCGCAACGCATCGTCGAAATGCTTGCCAAGCTCGCCGATTTCCTCTTCGCTGTCTTGCTCGACTTGACTGGGCCCGGTCGGTCCTTGCGCTCCAACGCCCCCGACCAGTTCATTGACCATTTGCGTATTGGCGCGATTGGCTTTGACCTGAATGCGCAGATTATTCAATCCCCAAAGCAAGACGATGACTAAAATCGTAATTAGCCTAGAGACTTCGGATTCGAGGGGGACACGCCCTGCTATCCCGATAAGCGGCCCGAAAAACCAAATCAACAGGCCGACGGCAATAATGCCGACCAGTTGAATGACCCATTTATTTTTGAAGAAACCAATGATTTTTTTCACGTTTGTCCTTTTAATCCTGAAAAAATGATTTCGACACGACGGTTCATCGCTTTATGTTCGGCACTGTCGTTCGGCACCAGCGGCTGCGTTTCCGCACGCCCTTCGGATGCGATAGTCGCGACGATTCCCGTCTTGCTGCTGAGCATATCGGCAACCGATTGCGCGCGGGCTCTCGATAAATCCCAATTGGATGGAAATCTCGCCGAAAAAATCGGATCGCTGTCGGTATGACCGACAACTAGAATATTGCCGGTGACTTTGGTGAGCGCTTCCCCGATTCTATTCATTAACGGATAATATTTCGTAGTCACCGAATCCCTAGCGGAAGCAAAGAAACCCTTGCCCATGATGCGTAACACGATTTTGTCGTTCTTGCGATCCAACACGACTTCGCCACGCGCAATTTCCGGCGCAAGAAAACCGCTGATATCGTCATATAATGAATAAGCAGGAGGCGCATCGGGCGGTTTAGGCGTTTCGGGCAACGGTTCGGCGACTGCGACTTGGAGCGGCTCAAGGCCGTCCTTGATCACGTAGAGTTTTGCCAACAATGGATTAGACGCGGCATTGATGAAATAGAGATAGCCGAGATAGCTCAGCATTAGAACCATACCGACCACCGCGCCTATGACCCATAACGGCACCAGACGGGTCAATACATTGCGTTTATCTTTAATCCCCAGCCATAGTATAGACAGTTCCTTTTCAATATCGCCGCGCTGCCGCTGTATGATTTGATACAGATTTTCCCGAACGTCTTCGAGCCGGGTCATGCCGTGTTCCTGAATGCGGTATTTTCCTTCGAAACCAAGGCAGAGGCAAAAATACAGCAATTCCAGCAAATGCAGATGAGTACCGGGCTGCTGCATGACGTTTTTTAAAATCTGGAAAAACTTCTCTCCGCCCCAGGCTTCTTTATGAAAGGTAATCAGCAGGCTTTGAGTGCTCCACAAACTGTTGCAACCCCAAGGCGTATTCAGTACCGTTTCGTCCAACAAGGTACAAAGACAATAACGGGCCGCCTGTACTTGGTCGGGCGATACGCCGCGCCCCAGCGCTTTCGCTTCAAAACGCTTGACTTCGTTGATCACGCCATCTCTGAGACTGGCGATATCGGGGTGTGAGGCGGTATTGCGTAATTGTGCGACCAGCGATAGTAATGAAAGCGCACAAGCGGTCAGCGGATTATCTTTCGAATAGACGATTTGTTCGTGAAGTCTGTCAGGGGGCGTCGGCGTGACATCGGGCATTCGAGTCGCCACCGGCTCCTGCGGCTTGGGCTTTCGTCCGCCCGGAGTGGGCCTCAGAATGGTTTTGTCATCATCAATGTAATTGCCGAATGGGTCGTCGTGATTCACTGTCGTTAACCGTTTTTGATTGCCCAAAATTCAAGTTCAAGCCCCGGAAATTCACCGGCGATATGGATCGCAAAACCGCCCGATTGAGCCATTTGCTTCCATAGTTCGCTTTGTTTGTTGAGCTCGAAATAAGCGAAACCCGCATGATAAGGAATCTGCCGGGGCGCGACCGGCAGTGCATGAATAGAAATACCGGGCAAGGCGGAGCGCACCAATTGCTGAATCTGTTCGACCGGACCGATTTTAACTTGCGTCGGAAAACTACTGCGCAATTGTTCTTTCGATACTTGTGCATTGGCAGCCAGCACGAACACCGCATCTTTAAGTAAATTCGAGTCCGGCACCTTCGCGCCGCGAATGCCATACTTCGGAGCAGTCAACGGAATCGGAATCGCGTTTTGCTCCAATACCGCGCTCAATAATTGCCGCAACTCCTCCATGACATGCATGAAGCTCGTTTGTAAATCGTCGTGTCGATAAACCGGAAAACTCACCGGTCTTTTATTAGGCCTGCAAAATGTCGATAACTCGCCGGCCAATTGCACCGCAATTCGGTAAAAACTTTCCGGATGCAATGCGGGAATGGATTGCAAATGTTCGAATAGCGGTTCGACACGATTAACCATTTGCAACAGCATGTAATCGGAAATTTCGGCAACTCCCCCCCTGCCCGCTTCGGAAGCCCGTCCGCCGAGAGCTTCTCCGCGGGTATACAACAAGCCAAATAACTCTTTGATAAACCCGTTCAAGGCAGGCATTGCATTGCAATCGATCGAAGGCGGAATAAAACCCTGATCGAGAATCACGTTTTTATCGACCCTCGACTCGATGACTCTGGCCACCCCGATACAAACATGACCGGAGCGCTCTTGTCGCTCCAATAACAGCCTAGTATTAAGTTTGCCGACCAAGATCGCAGAGGTCGCATTCGATCCGGTATTATGGTCGCGAACTTCGCTTTCGAATGCATGATAGCGTGCGAGATTGTTGCGGTTCTCGTCGGTATCGATTTCAATCGTACCCGGTTGGCGAACCGGTAGCGACAGATAAACGATATTGTTTTGTACGTCGGTAGGAATATCGACGGGTAAAGGCAAGTCGTCGTCTTTAGGTAAATTAAACGGCGTTCCGTCCGGAAAAATTCCGCTGCATTCAGCCAAGGCGAATTTGCCCATGGCAAGCTGCCGCTGGTCTATAGCAATTTTTTTGACTCCCCAATCATACGGCGTAAGGTTGCCGCACCGTTCCTTGACGAGGGTTTCGATATACCGGTCGTGTTGTTGAAAATGCTGGGGCCGCAAAAACATGCCTTCCGACCAAACCGTCCTGTTATTTTCCGCCATTGTTCTTGTAACCTTTACCCTGTGATATGAATTTTCGAGCTAACCTTAGCTTAATACTATTAATAAGAATATACCTTTCGCGCTTCAAATTTCGGCAGTGCCTGAGGCGCCGCCGGGGTGCTCGGGCCCTCACCTAACGCTAGGTGAGGGGCCAGCATGGAGCTGGCATAGAGCCTACAGGGATGTATTCACGGCGTCCTTTGACGGACACACCGGCGCCGAATTTTGATCTGCGATGGGTATAACTCGATCTTTGTTCAACTACATTGAAGAGCGGCTTTCTCAAACCTCTAAAGATCATAGTCCAAATTTTTCATTTTTGTTCCGCGCTATCGTTAAGGCTTTCATTTGTTCTTCATAAGCCTCTACGAAGGCATCGCCGAAAAAATTCTCAATGGCTTCTTCGCACTCAATGCGATAAGTTTCCTGATAGCTGTCCCAGCATTTGGCTTTTTTTTGTAACACGATGCCTTGCTCGAATTGTTTTTCGATCGTTTTCGGATCGAATCTTTTCAATAAATCGGTCAATGAAGCTTGTATACCGGCTTGCATGGCAAGCTGATGATTCATGATGTCACTGAAGCCTTGCTCGATCGATTCGACCGACTCGAGAAAGCCGCCTTCTTTATTTTGAATCAATTGCCTTAGGACTTCATCGGTCGAAACGGCAAATTTTAGCGGATTATTGTTAGCCGCTCTTATTACAGTAACATTGACACGAAATAAACTTTTGAATTCGGCTCGGCTTCGCAAGACCGAAACGGTGCCTGATACCAATTGCCGGAACATTTTGCCAATTCGTTGCATCGCCTCCATAGGATTATCGGTAACACATTCACTGCGATCGATACCTGCACCTCGCAAAAAAACGTTGAAGAGTTCACTATCGCTAAGCGATTGTTTTGTCTGGCCGTCTTGTGCAGGCGGAACTGCTGGCGTTTTCGGAGAAAAACCGGATTCACTTAGAGGAAATCTTTGTAGGATTTCAGGTTGCGGATTATTTGGTACTTCGTTCCGCGAGTTAAGTAGGCCGTCGAACGATTGACCGGATTCATCGGGCAGTTCTGACGGTATAAAATCGCTCCTGGTCAAAGCGCTGCCGGAATCATCGGAGTCATCCGGTATCAATCCATCCGCAGTGGGCTTGTCGACGTCTGCGAAAAGATCCTCGAAAGTGAAATTTTCAGGTATTTCTTCGGATGATGTTGGAGCCTTCTCTTCGATTTGTGGGGCGATAAAGCTGTCGAATAGCGGCGAGGCGTGATCTTGCAAGCGGCTTTCAAATTCATGCATCTCACTTGACTTATCATCGATCAATTCCTCATGACGCGGAAACGGAGAATCACTATCGCCGAGTAAACGATTGGATTCCGCATCGATTAACGGAGTAAACAATTCTTCAGGTTCGATGGATTTTGCCGGGGCTTCGGCAAAAATATCCGGAAAAGGGAAATTATCCTGGCCGGTTTCTTCGGCTATAAGCACTTCTATTTCATATTCGCCGATTTTTAGCCGAATACCGTTATCGAGCAGGATTGAATCATTATGTAA
>SLIO01000448.1 GCA_007135635.1 Methylomicrobium sp.
AAAATAAAAAAAATATTTTTATCATTGACTATTAAGACAACCGGTCGTATTATTTTTATTTTATTTAAATATAGCAAAAACAAATCAACCGAGATAATCTACTCAATCAAGGCGTCAAGCTATTGATGGAGCAGGGTTATCATGGTACCGGACTTAAAGAAATTTTGGATGCCGTTAAAATACCAAAGGGTTCTTTTTACAACTATTTCGGCAGTAAAGAAAATTTCGGCGCGGAGGTCATTCAGCACTACATTGAACCATTTATTAAACAGCTTGACACCTATTTGGAACATTCGAATGGCGATGCCCTATCTGCGTTAAAACGCTACTACCACGATTTGATTGCCGAAGCCGAAAAACAAAACTTCAAAGGCGGTTGCCTGCTCGGCAACCTCATGGGTGAAATCGGCGACACCAGCGAAATATGCCAAAAGGCATTGCAATCCGCGGTAACTCGTTATCGCAACATTATGCGCTCTGCACTTGCCCAAGCGCAGCAACAAGGAACCGTTCGATCCGATCTGACGGCAGAGGAAATGGCCGATTTATTACTAAACACTTGGCAAGGCGCGTTACTTCGAATGAAAATCGAACAATCCTCGGAACCCTTAAAACAATGTTGCCGGAGCTTGTTGGAGGGCTATTTCCAAGCCTAATTTTTTCAATCCCTATAAAGACGACCAGTCATTTTTTAATTGGAGAAAAACATGCCTAAATTCATTATCGAACGAGAAATCCCCAATGCCGGATCGTTGACAAGCGAAGACCTTCAAGGCATCGCTCAACAATCATGCTCCATTCTTCAGGATATGGGGCCGAAAATCCAATGGATTGAGAGCTATGTAACCGATGATAAAGTCTATTGTGTTTATATCGCACCGGACGAAAAAGCTATTCGGGAACATGCCCAACAAGGATCATTCCCTGCTAATCGTATCAGCCAAATCAAGACGATTATCGATCCGACCACTGCTGAAGCATAAGCACTTTATCACCCCAGAAACACTATTAGCCAAAGGAGGTAATCAGTCCGACTCACGAAAACTCACTATTACTTAGATAATTACAAGAGAGTGCATACCATGAAATCACAAATCAAGAACCGAACCCTTCTTGGCAAACTAACTCAATCCGCCTTGTTTGCCGCTTCAACAATCATGATCAGCAGCCTTAGCATACACCCTGCACAAGCTGATGAAACCTGCATGTCTCCCTATATGGCTAAGATTGTCGGACAGGAAGACTTCGTTTATATCTGGACGCTCGGCATGGAAGGTGTCGGTGATGAGCAGGATAAACTCGTCACAGTCGATGTCAATCCTAAGTCCAAGAACTACGGCAAAGTCGTCAACTCGCTGTCGGTCGGCGGCCGGAATGAGGCGCATCATTCCGGCTTTACCGATGATCGGCAATACTTGTGGGCTGGCGGCCTCGACACCAATAAGGTTTTTATTTTCGACGTTCACAGCGACCCGGCTAAACCAAAATTGACGAAGGTCATCAGCGATTTCGTCGCGAAAAGCGGTGGCGTAGTCGGCCCTCATACGACCTACGCATTGCCCGGTCGCATGCTGATCACCGGGCTCTCTAATAACAAAGATCATGGCGGCAGAACCGCTCTAGTCGAATACACCAACGAAGGGAAATATATCGCCACACACTGGCACCCAACCGACAGCGACTTACGCGGTGCTATCAAAACCGGAAACTACGCCGATGGTTACGGTTACGATGTTCGCGTACTGCCAAGGCGCAACTTAATGCTAACATCGTCTTTCACCGGTTGGTCTAATTATATGATGGATTTCGGCAAGATGCTGAACGACCCCGAGGCGATGAAACGCTTCGGCAATACCGTCGTGCAATGGGACCTGCATGCGCGCAAACCGAAGAAAGTCTTCGACGTTCCCGGCGCGCCATTGGAACTTCGCTGCGCATGGGGAGCCAATAACAATTACTGCTTTACCAGCACGGCACTAACATCGAAGATCTGGTTGATTTACGAAGACCAAGCAGGCGAATGGCAAGCGAAAGCCGTTGCAGATATCGGCGATCCTTCAAAAATCCCGTTGCCGGTCGACATCTCTATTTCGAGCGACGACAAAACATTATGGGTCAATACCTTTATGGACGGGAAGACTCGAGGTTTCGACATTAGCGATCCGTTCAACCCGAAACAAGTTTACGAACAAAAAATCGGCGCCCAAGTCAATATGGTGTCGTCAAGCTGGGACGGCAAACGTCTCTATTATACGTCTTCTCTATTGGCCAACTGGGATAAAAAAGGCGACGATAACGAGCAATTCTTCAAGCTTTATCACTGGGATGGAAAGCAACTAAAAGAACAGTTCGCGATCGATTTCATCAAAGAAAAGTTAGGCCGCGCGCATCAAATGCGGTTCGGTGCATATTCTCTTTATAGCAGCAACAGCCAGCCGCCCAACCTGCTCACGAAATATCAATAACCTCAATGAGCGGCCTCGGCCGCTCTCTGTTCCCATCTATTCGCAGGAGCGACGCCATGAAACATTTGTTTACAATCGTCATTTTGCTGTCGAGCGTAGCGGTCTTTTCGGTCAAGGCCGACAACGAAACGCTTGCGCCCGGTTACGGCGCACTGCAATACGAACTCCCGGCCGTCGGCAGCTATCTGTTACCGGCGCTCGGCAAGGCCGCAGACGGTAAAATTCTCGACGAACAAGGCCAAGCTGTTAACTTGCATCATCTGATGGGCGATAAGATCGTGCTACTCAGTTTTATTTATTCGACGTGCAGCGACGTCAACGGCTGCCCTCTAGCAACCGGGGTATTTCATAAAATCAAAAACCGGCTTAAAAAGGACCCCGAATTGAGCCGACAACTGCGTTTGTTGACGTTAAGCTTCAACCCCGAACAAGACACGCCAGACAAAATGAAACAGTATGGCGAGCACCTGCAGGATGAAAATATCGAGTGGCGCTTTCTAACGACCGCTTCGGAAACCGAGCTGCGACCGATTCTCGATAATTATCGGCAAAGCATCCAGAAAGTCTACGACGAAAACGGACGTTTCACCGGCACTTTTTCGCATATTTTGCGCGTCTATTTGATCGACCGAAACAAAAAAATCCGCAACATCTACAGCGTTTCGTTCTTGCATACAGACACTTTGATTAATGATGTGAAAACCTTACTGCAACCGGTAACCACCGCCAATGGCAAAAAGTCGAATCAAGTCGCTAAACGTTTTCGGCCCGGCGATGATAAATCGAATTATGAGAGCGGCGATTATGAGACTCGCAGTATCGCTCTGGCCGACCGAGCCGGTCAAACGGCCGACTTGATGAAAACGGTCTACCATCCACCGAAAGGACTACCTCCCGTGCCGGTTCCGGCGAACAACCCTGTGACGCCGGAGAAAGTACAATTGGGTCGAAAACTGTTTTACGACCGCCGCTTGTCGCTGAACAATACCTTTTCATGCGCGATGTGCCATATTCCCGAACAAGGCTTTACCAGTAACGAGATGAAAACCGCGGTGGGCGTCGAAGGCCGGACCGTCAAGCGCAACAGTCCGACACTTTACAATGTCGCTTATTACACTAAATTGTTTCACGATGGACGCGAAAATAGTCTCGAACATCAGGTTTGGGGACCGCTATTGGCGCACAATGAAATGGCCAACCCGTCGATCGGTAGCGTCATCGAAAAATTGCATAACGATAGGGAATACAACGCTCTTTTCAACAAGGCTTTCGGCAAAGGGCCGACAATCGAAACAATCGGCATGGCGATCGCAAGTTACGAGCGCACCCTTAACTCGGGCAATTCGGCATTCGACCGTTGGTATTACAGCAACGACAAACAAGCCTTGAACACTTCCGCACAACGCGGTTTCAAGCTATTTTCCGGAAAGGCGCAATGCTCGTCTTGTCACAGCATCAGTAAGAAACATGCGCTGTTCACCGACAATGCGTTTCATAATACCGGCATCGGTTATCGAGAAGCAATGCACAGTACGGCTAAAACCCAACGTGTCCAGGTCGCCCCCGGCGTCTTTGTCGATATCGATTCGCAATTAATCGATTCGGTTTCAGAAACCAAGAGCAACGATTTAGGTCGCTATGAAGTCACGCAAGACCCAAACGACCGTTGGCATTATAGAACCCCATCATTGCGTAATGTTGCGCTGACCGCACCATACATGCACAACGGTTCGATTTCGACGCTAAAGGAAGTCGTCGAGTTCTATAACCAGGGCGGCATTAACAATGAAAACTTAGACCCGCTGATCAATCCTTTGAATTTAAACAATGCTGAAATAGACGATTTGACTGCTTTTCTGGAGTCTTTGACCGGTGACAATATCGATGAATTGGTTGCCGATGCATTTGCGGCTCCAGTTGGCGATCATCAAGAAAACTGATCATTTGTGCGATACTTTTACAGTATCGCCAATAAAGATGAAATCATTTGAAAATAAATGTCCAACAATCCGACTAATACATTTTGATATACGGCCTCCAAGGTTTCAGTCGGTTGTTCAAGCATTAACTCGAACAAGTCCAGAATCGCTGAATAAACGCTAACAAAATAGACTTCCGCGACGTCAATTGCTTGATTCGTATAATTCGTCACCGGTTCGACCATTGCCGCAACCGTTGCTTGAGGATGATCGTAAAACGCTTGCCAATGTTCGCCGGCTTGCCGACCCAATTGCGTCGCTTCGGCTATTGTTTGTTCATAGATAGACTCTAATTTCGGAAAATAAACCTCGTTAACCTGTGCATACATCAGTGCACCGTAATCAACGGCTTGAGCATACCACTGCGAGCTAGTCTCGACCGGATGCGCATAAAATTGTTTCGCGGAAACCGCTACTTCAGCGTGCCAATCGAGCAAAACTGTTTTGATTTGTCGATACAGCTCGTTTAATTGCAGGCTCAAACTACTATAAAGCTCTCGCGTCGGCAAAAACACTTTGTGTTCGAGATCTAGCGGTTTGAGATCGAAAAAATCGGGGTTTTTGAAAATTGACATAACTTACCTTTTTTGAAACCGGGATGTCGAAAAAAAGATGCGGCCGGGAGGCCGCATTAAAGAGGAAGGATTCAACTCTAGTCTCGTGAAGAGTGCATACAAGAGTCGAGTGAAAGTGTAGCCATTTACCAGCGCTAGGAAAATGTGGCATATTGCCGCGCGACAATTAGCCGCTCAGCCTGGCACCTAATTTGCAGTGTCAAATTAGTTTGAGCTTCATTCAACCGTCATGAGTACTAATAAGTCCGGATAATTCAACATTAAACGCATATGCACAGATAATCGCGAATTAAAGAACTGTGTTATTTGACTTTAACATGCGTGAAATGACCAAGAAACCCAATTCCTTAAAGCAATGAATGAAGCCATGAAGCCAATTCTGCAACCGCTTTCCTGGTTAAGTCGGCAAAGCTATTGACCGCACCCAATGCATTAGCGGTCGAATTAACCTGTTCATATTGAAATATTTTTCGAGCTATTGGCAGATTTTCGCCCACTTTAAATACTTCAGCTTCAAAAGAAATGACAGAGCGGGCTTTTAGTGGCGCCTCGAAACGTTGCTCAAAATCAAGTAAACGCACTCTTACGGTTAATGTTTCACTTACAGGAATTACTGTAAAGTGTTTGGCTAATAAAGCGGCAGGCTGCGCGATCCATCGGTCCAGATTATAAAATTTAACAATGGTGGGCGTTAAATAAAGCTGACGGTAGTGAATTCTAGTATCTCTCAACCACTCCGGAGCGCTCACTTCGATATGCAATGCACCAGCCTGCTCACCATTACGCTGCATGATAAGCCCAAGATCATGTAATGCCGCCGCGTCGGGTTTGGTTTTATAACCACAGCCACCTAGCACTAGCAATACCAAACACCAACTAATCAGTGATATTTTCACTTCGGCTCCTCATAACCAGGCTCGCCCGGAGCAGGTTCGGTTCTAGCCGGACCCAATATTAATGCCTGAGGATTAGCTTCAAGCATATTGGCAACCCGTTTTAGTTGATCCATTGTGGACTGTAATTCGGTCATGGTTTGATGCACTCGTGGTAATGTTGTCCCTGTCAGCACATCGCCGACATTCGCTCCAGATGCAATCAATGCATTCCCTCGGTCACCAAGCATTTTTACGCTATTGGCCGCCGTTTTTAAATCAAGCGTCAAATCACCGATTTTACCGAGTGTAGCCTCCGTACTATCTATTAAATTTGGCATTTTTTCCAATACCTTGCCTAGCTGATCTTCAAGCTTTGGCATTTTCGCTGTAACGACATTTAGATTACGCAAAATTTCACGGCCATGCTCTTCATTTTCATCGCTCAACACACGATCTAGTCGTATCATTAATTGTTCAGCCTTCATTAATATTTCCTCGCCTGAACTCAATAAACGATCCGTCAAAGATGGCAGTAATGGTATTCTTTGCTCCTGCCTATCACCCGGTAACAACCATTCATCACTATCTCCCGTATCTTGTAAATCGATTTGTGTTAGCCCTGTTACACCTTTTAGACGTAATGTCGCAAAAACACCCCGAGTAAATCTTATAGTGTTATCCACTTCTATTTCGACCAAAATCGTCAGCGGATCAGTCGGATCGAAATCCACCTTCAAAACTTTACCGACCGCTATCCCACGATAATACACGGTGGATTCAGGATTTAGGCCGGTCACCGAATCTCTAGTCGAAATAACATAAAGGTCACGTCCCTTTTCAAAACTTCCGATCCAATACACTACGCCGACAAGCCCTATTATCAGTGTTAGTAAAAAAAGACCGGTAGCTAAAGCGTGCGAATTTCTACCCAAAACAATGCTCTCTATTCATAAAAATTTTCTCAGCGTGCTTATTATGAAAAAATTGTCTAGCAAAATTATGACTACACTTTAAAGCAGCTTCCAATGGGCCGTACGCAATTAATTTTTTTTCCGCCAGCACAGCCACTTTTGTACACAAATCATTCAAGACGTTTAGATCATGGGTCACCATAACAACTGTAAAGGCTAAATCATGATGAAGCTCGCATAATAGATCCACAAATCCTTGGCTAGCAATGGGATCAAGACCGGATGTCGGCTCATCGAGAAATAATAATGCTGGCTCTAAAATCAAGGCTCTTGCTAAAGCCACTCGTTTTATCATGCCCCCGGAAAGCTCCGCTGGCATGAGTACTTCGTCCTTCGCAGATAAGCCAACCATTGCCAATTTTAAAGCGACCAAATGAGATATCCATTCGAAATCCTTGACACCAATTTCCCGCAATGGAAACGCAATATTATCGAAAACATTTAACGAGCTAAATAAAGCACCTTTTTGAAATAGTACACCGCACTGACTTAACATCTGCCCTGAAACATGACCGGCCCCATAATCTAAAGTCTGCCCCATTACCATAACACGTCCTTTGGTTGGAGCCTGCAATCCGATCATTTCACGCATCAATGTGGTTTTACCGCTTCCGGAAGCACCGACCAAGCCGAGAATTTCCGTTTTTGATAAACTGAAACTGATATCTTCGTGAATGACGTTGTCACCAAATTGGGTCCAAATGTTTTCCATGTGGATTGCATTGACATCATTCATGGCATTCCTGTACCCATAAATAAAATAGCAAATATCGCATCCACCATGATGACCACTGTAATCGAAGCGACAACTGAATTAGTCGTTTCATTCCCTAAGCTTTCCGAGTTTGGTTTAATATGAAATCCATAGTGACAGGCTATCATTCCTATTAACATCCCAAATACCGCAGCCTTACCCACTCCAATAAATACATTAACTAAAGGTACAGAGTCAGGCAGTCTGAGCAAAAACTGTTGCATACTGATATCGAGGGTATGCCAAGCCGACACAACACCGCCCAAAAGTGCGGCAGCATTAGTCCAAATTGTCAATAACGGTAAGGTTACTGTTAACGCAACCACTATTGGAAATATGATCCGTAGCGAATGTGATATCCCCATCGCGGATAATGCATCTAACTCTTCTGCAACGCGCATGATTCCTATTTGTGCGGTTAACGCGGAACCTGAACGGCCAGCCACTAAAATAGCCGCTAACAAAGGTCCCAGCTCACGAATAATACTCATCCCCAAAATATTGATAATGTATATTTCCGCACCAAAGGCTTGTAACTGTAGTGCCGACAAATAACTGAGAACAATACCAATTAGAAACCCTACCAAAGCTGTGATGCCAAGTGCCTTTACACCGGAACTATAAATCGTCATCGATATTTCCGGCCAAGGTATCTTGTTCGGTGATCGTATTAGATATGCTGCATCAAGCAATAATTGCCCAAGCAAAGCGATGCTATTAAAAACATGCCTATAAAAAGCCAAAATGACTTTATTTCCATCCTTGATAATTTGCGTCAAGCTTGTCCGGGCTTCCTCCGGCGGTGCATAGTTGAAGCCTTTCCAGCGATCGAATAACCGCTTATGTTCCGGCTTCATTTGCACCTGAACAGGAAGCTCTTCCCCCCATGCCCGCCAAATTAGCCAAGCCCCAGCACTATCAAGCGCCTCAACCTCATCAAGGCGCCATATATACTCCGAACAATTTTGCAGCTCTTTAATCTCTCGAATAATTGTGGGACTTCCGTTGATTGCTAATAAGTTCCACGAACCTTTGAGATTAACAGAGGATAAATTTTCTTCCGGACCAATTTGCAACACCGGTTTAGAAATAAGATTATTTTTTGATGAGGTCATCAACGTATTTTTTCCTCCATGGTTACACATAAAGACCAATACTTGACCATTCTATAGCAATTTGGTTCGCGCCTTTACTCCATTTTGCATTTATTGACAAGCATTCTATTTTTCAAACTGGAGGCCAAAAAAAAGCCCGAGTTGAGTGATCAACACGGGCTTTGGGGATAAGCGCCTGGCAATTCCCTACTTTCACATGGCAAAGTGCCACACTATCATCGGCGCTAAGCGGTTTCACTGCC
>SLIO01000077.1 GCA_007135635.1 Methylomicrobium sp.
CGGAATAGAGCAGCGAAGCCGTGACTGAAACATCGATCAATTTGCCGCTTTTGGTAATACGCCGAGTTTCGAATTGCGACACGGTTTCACCTAGTTGGTTTTTTTGCAGCAGCTTAGTAGCGATCGAGATGTCGGCAGCCGGCATCAGTGATTGAAATTTCATGCCGAGCGCTTCCCGTTCAGTCCACCCGTACAGTTTTTCGGCGCCGTGGTTCCAGGTGATGATGTTGCCGTCCAAGTCCTGCAGCGTGATCGCGTCTTCAGAATAAAGTACGAAATTGGCCAAGTGTTCGCGTTCCGTTTTTTCGCGAATCTTAAGCTCGGTTTCGGTGCGTTTTAAACGGTCGATATTGATGAAGGTTAGAATGATGCCAGCATAGACATTGTCGGATATGGCATAGGGTAAAGCACGCAATAGATACCAATCGCCGTTGGCGGTTTGCAGTTCTTGTTCGATTGGCGTTTGATTTTCGGATACCTCGTTGACGATTGTTTCCAGATTGATGTCGAGAATCGAATGCGATAAATGAAAAAAAGGCCGGCCGAGATCGTTGTCTCTGATATGGAATATCGACTCGAGTTGATGGGTAAAGCGTCTGACTTCGAGATTTTCGTCGACAAATAGTGTTGCGATATTGGTGCTGTTGAATAAATTATCCAAATCGTTATTGAGCTGCGTTAATTCGGTGATCTTGCCTTGATATTCGGCGTTGACGGTGTACAGTTCTTCATTGACCGATTGCAGTTCCTCATTGGTGCTTTGCAGTTCTTCGTTGCTGGCCAGAAGTTCCTCATTGGTTGCTTGCAGTTCTTCGTTCGATGTTTCTAATTCTTCTACCGTCGCTTGCAGGTTTTCTCGCGTGAATTGTAATTCCTGCTCCAAATCGTTGATGCGTTGTCGGGCATCCATGTCGACGTCGTAGGATAAGGGTTCTGTCAAGTGTGGCTGATTGGGCTCGGACGTTTCACTGATCATGACCGCGAGCAATTTTTCTTGGGTTTTTTTGCCGGGCAAGTTTTTGATGGTCAGAGTGACCATTCTTAATTGATCATGGTCGTGAATGCGTATATTAGATAAGACGATTTCATTCGTGCCTTTTAACGCTTTATTGATACCGGTTGCAATGGGTATCGTAAGATCCTTGATGACGATTTTAGTGACGTCGCTGCTAATTTTGCCGCTGGGATAGGATAAATAGTCTCTGGCTTCACCGAAGGTATGCGAGATTTCCATGTTTTCGTTGACTAACATCGTAAATGGCAAAATATCTCCTGCAATGCCGTTGACGAAACGCTCCAGTGTCATGTCTTCAAAATAACGGTTGATGGTTGGACGGTTGAAAGTCGTTGTGAAGGAAGGCTGAAAGCTAGAACCAGCAATTGGGCGTGGTTCCAAAGGTGTAAGCCCGGCCGCCTTGTATTTGCCTTTGGAACGGTATAGTTTGATTTTGGGGCTTATGCAGTCGAAATAATCAACCATATCGCCGATCGTTTCGCTGGTGCCAAGAAGAAGCACGCCGTCCTTGGGTAACGAAAAATTGAATAACTCCAGAATTTTTTTCTGTAGAACGGGCTGTAGGTATATCAGTACGTTTCTACAACTGATCATATGGATGTTGGTGAATGGGGGGTCCTTGATCAGATTATGCTGGGCGAAAACCACCATTTCTCTAATTTTTTGCGTGACTTGAAAATTTTCTTCCTTGCGTAAAAAATATTTGTTCAACAGTTCCGGCGGCACATCGGCGGCAATACTTTCAGGATACAAACCGGCGCTCGCTTTTTCGATAGCGCTTTGATCGATATCGGTCGCGAAAATTTTGACGCGGAAATAATGTTCGCATTGCTCTCGATATTCGGCGAGTAACATTGCGAGCGAGTAAGCCTCTTCGCCAGTCGAGCAAGCGGTTATCCACAAACGGAGGTCTTCTCCTTGCAGTTGGTCGATCGATTTCGGCAACCATTTTTCATTGAATTCTTGAAAAACGAATTCGTCCCGAAAAAAACAGGTCACACCGATCAAAAGCTCTTGATAAAGTGTATTGATTTCTCGTGGATTCGTTTCCATGAACCGGACATAGTCGGTCAGGTCGGCAAGTTGATTGATGCTGACCCGTCTCTCGATACGGCGCATCACGGTACTGGGTTTGTAATAAGTAAAGTCGATTTTGCATTTTTCGCGAAGTAACGCAAAGATGCGCGTAATGCTGGTTCCGCCTTTGGGAATGATGTCCGTTTCCAAGCTGCCGGAATAAGGATGTTTGATGAAGGATAATAACTGCGTCGGCATTTCGTCCGGCGCCAGAATAAAATCGGCCAGTCCTGTTCCGGTAGCGTTGTTCGGCATGCCGGTGAATTTGGCCGACTCTTCGTCTTGCACCATCACCATGCCACCGTGTTCCTTGATCGCGCGAATGCCGCGAGTCCCGTCGCTGCCGGTTCCGGACAGAATGATCGCAATCGCGCGGTCGCCTGCATCCTCGGCTAGAGACCGCAAGAAGATATCGACTGGTAGATTGAGTCCTTCGGTTCGAACTTGTTCCTTGAGCAACAGCTTGCCGTGAAAAATGGTTAGGTTTTGACGCGGGGGTATCAGATAAATATGATTCTGTGTGACCGCCATGCCATCCTCGATTCGACGGACAGGCATTTCGGTGTGCTTGGACAGCAATTCGGCCATCAGGCTTTTATAATCGGGAGAAAGATGCTGGACGACGACAAAAGCGAGTCCTGAATTGATCGGCATTTTTTTGAAGAACGATTCGATGGCTTCAAGGCCTCCGGCCGAGGCGCCAATGCCGACGATATGCAGCGCCGCCAAGTCGGAAAAAGTGTCGGTTGACATATTCATATTGATATTCTGCTGGTATATCTATCGTCTAAAGCTAGCATATTAACTGAAGTATAACTAGATTTTAACCGCCCTAGGACTCGGTCTTGCGGTGCCGAAACGCTATTGGCAAAGAGTAGTCGTGTCAAACGGGATGGTTTTTTGTTCCGTCAACATGCTCACCGGCAAGATCCTGCTCGATAAATCGTTGAATCGCCTCGTCGCTAAAATTACCGTATCCCAACAGCAGTTTCACATAGGCGCATTCGATCGACTGGTTCCAGAGCATTACGGCGCCTTGTTCGAGTAATTCGAGCGTACTCTCGTAGGCGCTATCGGAATGTATCGACGGCGCCAGATAAAGCCGAATGCCCTGCTTCCGGCAACGTTCGATGAACGGTAGCAATGACCCATCGGTACCCCACTGCATCGAAGCGCAGGCTGTGCCGGAATGATAGAGGTCGTGTAATACGGCATCGATGCCTTCCGGATTAAATAGGGTGTAATTCAAACCAGGATAAGGCCTGATTAATGCGATGCGCTTTGAGAAATCTGGTTTTAAATCGTAAGCAGCGCCGATTGTGTTTTTAAGCGTGATGAGCGGTTCGGAAAAAACGCCGTTTTCGAAACGGCAATAGCTTTTGTTTTGCACGCTGATAAAATCTCCGCTCAGTTGCAGCGAAGAGGCCAAGCGGCTGCCCAAATGGATTTGCGTGTTTTCGCCCGGGTTTCGATAAGGGACGAAAACGCCCGTTTCGCGGCGCTGCCGGATGAATTCGACCGCGGCGATAAAGTTGTTCAGGCCGTTGGCTTCAGGATGGTCAAGGGGGCGATCGCTTGACACCAACAGCATCGGTTTAGCTAATGCATGGAAATAAAGGCTTAGCGCAGCGGCGGTATAGGCTAACGTATCGGTGCCGTGCGTGACGATGATGCCGTCGTAGCGCTCCGGGTGCTGTGCCTCGATGGCTTTAATTAGCGTTTCCCAGAAAGCCGGCGCGATATTTTCGCTTAAAATTTGAACCGGACATATCGTCGTGAAGTCGATTTGTGGGTGCTCCGAATAATGTTGCTTGAACAATTGCAATAAACGGTAAGGCGCGGTATCGGAAGTTGCTATCGTGCCGCCGACCGTCTGTGAGCCGATAGTGCCGCCGGTGAATACAAGCAAGATGTTTTTCATAGTATGATGGTTTCCAAAACAAATCGATCAAGAATAGCAAAGGCCTTTTTTTAACAAAATGAAAATTTCTCTAATCGTCGCCCTATCCAGTAATCGTGTGATCGGTATCGATAATCGATTGCCTTGGCATTTATCGTCGGACCTGAAAAAATTCAAGTCTATCACGATGGGATCGCCGATTTTGATGGGCCGCAAAACTTTCGAGTCGATCGGCAGGCCATTGCCGGGCCGGACAAACATCGTCGTTACGCGTAACCCCGATTACCGGCCATTGGGCTGCGAGGTGTATAACGATATCGAGAGCGCGATGGAAAGTTGCCGCAATAATAAAGAAATTTTCGTGATCGGTGGCGCGACATTTTACGAAGCTATGCTGCCGATTGCCGATAGCCTATACCTGACCGAGATTAGACGGACGTTCGAAGGCGATACTTTTTTTCCGGAAATCGACAACAATCATTGGTTAGAAACGCATCGTGAGGATATTCACGACGATCCGGACGTTTCTTTCGGTTACAGTTTTGTTAAGTTGGAAAGAATAAAAAAATAAGTGGATTAATCCCAGTTTCTTAGTACATCGTAATAACCAAGATGAACACAACAGTGGGAGCAAGACCACGCGGTTAAGCGGTGTTGTTATTACGCATCCGTTTGAAAATTATAATTACAAATGAGGAAGGAATAATGTCTAAAATCATCAATCAACAACGGCGTCAATTTTTACAGTATTCATTCTTTGGCGCGGCTGCCGCTTCCTTGCCCGGCATTAGCGCCGCGGCGATGAAACAAATCAAGAGCGAGCCCTCCCCGGGCTTTAAGCCCGATGTCGAAATCGAATTTACCTCGCGTAACGCTTTCGTGCCGATTCTAAACAATGGGGGGAAGTCTAAAGTACAAAAATACTATGGCAAGCTATTGAAAGGGCCAGAGAATACTTTGCAGGACCTGGGCGATAATTTTTTGGGGCCGGTTATGAATCTGGCCAAAGGCCAAAAAGTCAGGGTTTATTATAAAAATCGGTTAAATGAACCGTCGATTATCCACTGGCACGGATTGCATGTGCCGCAAGCGAGCGACGGGCACCCTATGTATACGATAGGTCCCGGCGAGCAATATGTATATGAATTTGAAGTGATGAATCCGGCCGGCACTAGTTTTTATCATTCACATGCGCATGAAGTTACCGGCGATCAAGTGTACTTCGGCTTGGCCGGCTTGATCAAGATCACCGACGAGGCAGAAAAGGCCTTGGGTCTACCTAGCGGCGAATACGATGTTCCTCTGGTTCTGCAAGATAGGCGCTTCGATGCCAAAAACCAATTGCGTTATGTTCGAGGCATGCACGACAAAATGATGGGCTTTCTCGGAGATAAAATCATCGTCAATGGCAAAGAGGATGCCGAGTTTTCAGTCAAGACGCGTGCTTACCGCTTCCGTGCTTTAAACGGTTCCAATTCCAGAATCTATAAGTTGGGCTGGGATGACGGTAAGCCGTTGACCGCGATCGGCACCGACGCTCATTTACTGGAAAAGCCGGAAACTCGGCCATATATCATGTTAGCCCCCGGAGAAAGGGTCGACCTTTGGCTCGACTTTAGCGGGCGCGAAGTCGGATCGACGCTCGTTTTGTATAGTCTGCCTTATACCGGCGCGATGCCTCCGATGTATGAGCGAATGCATGGCATGCAAAGCGATCATGGCGGCATGGAGAATGATTCGGAAAACGAAACCGGCGGCATGGGCATGGGGATGATGGGGGGCGGAATGATGTCGGGCGGCTTGGCGCAGGGCGCTAAATTTGCTGTAGCAACCTTCAATGTCACCGCAACAGCCGAAGACTCGCCCAAACTACCGGCGAAATTAGTGGCTTTTGAACGCTTGACCGAGGCAAGCGTCGATAATGCCGCTAAACCGATTCCGATCGGGATTTCCGAAAAACCGATGCGGCCGCAACTGAACGGCAAATCGTTTACGATGGATCATGTGTTCGATTTTGAGAAAGTTAAATTGGGGTCGATCAAAAAAATCAAAATTTTTCATGATCATGGCCCTGGCGGCGGTCAGCACGGTGATGCCAAAATGGACCACGATGCTAAACCGAAAGATAATTCGGCAATGCAAATGGAGCATGGCGCCGATAAACAAGACGGTGAGTCGATGCAAGGCGGTCATGAGCGCGGCGGCATGGGCAAGATGGGCGGTATGCGGCATGGCGGCGGTATGGGCATGATGGGTGGCATGCAACATGACGGCGATGCACAACAAGCCGATCATGAAGGCGGAATGGGGATAGGTCGCGGCATGCGCGGCCGCGGCGGAATGGGAGGTATGCGGCATGGTGAAGATACCGACATGCAAATGGGCGGCGGCATGCAAGAGGGAGAAGGCATGGGTATGATGGGAGGCATGAATCTATCGATGGCGCATCCGATTCATTTGCACGGTCAGCAATATCAAGTTCTATCCCGAAAAATCGGCCCGATGGGCTCGAAAGGCTATGAAACCGTTAAGGACGGCTTTATCGACAGTGGTTGGAAAGATACGGTTTTGGTGATGCCCGGCGAAGAAGTGGAAATCGCCAAGCCCTTTCAGGATTTTAAAGGTCTGTTTTTATACCATTGCCATAATCTAGAGCATGAAAATCTGGGCATGATGCGGCAGTTCTTGGTTGAATAAGCGAGTCATGCTGGATCAAAATTATCCGGCATGATTTTTTTTGGTACTCATCTTTCCCTTTTCGAAGACGCTTACATGGATGTAAGCGGTAGTCTGCGTCGGGAATTGGCAGTCGAGGGGGAGTGATAGCTCGATGGGTTTAACGAATTCATATCAGGCTAATTTAATTCCACTATGCAGTTTCTGACTAGTTTAGTTTTATTCCGCACCCGACATTGGTTTGCTTTGTATTTTACGGCCGCTTTGCTCGGTGCCCTGATCGGCTTTTTTTTCCTATACCCGATCAACGAATTTGTTTATTACTTCGAACACGAACGCTACCGACCCGATGCAGCGAATGTGATTCGCTATGTGACCGGTGAATTGATGGATTCGCTGGGAGGCAAGACTCCGATGAAAACTACGTTTTATGCATTCGTCGGTGCTTGTTTAGGCTGCATTACCGCATTTCTGTATAACGTCATGCATCGACGCTGGTTGCAAATCCAACAGCTTACGCATGAGTTGGACAAGGACTTAGAGGCGTTGATCAAACAGGGAGAAAATCCGCATTTGGAATTTAAGTCGTCATTGCGCTGGGACATCCTTGAAAATCGGGTTAATCGCGCGCTCGAAGGCGTCGTGATCAAGACCTTAGCGGGTTTCATGAACGGACAAGGCGGTACGCTGTTGATTGGAGTTGACGACGACGGCGAAATACTGGGCTTGGAGAAAGATTATCAAACGTTGAAGAAACCCGGGCAGGACGGTTATGAGCAATTGATCATGACCATGATCGCATCGAACATGGGTGCCGATATCTGTCAATTCGTGCGTGTCGTTTTTCATGATCTGGATGGTTTGGATATTTGCCGCTTGATGGTGCTGCCGTCTACACGTCCGGTCTTCATTCAACAAGGAAACAACCCGAAGCTTTATTTGAGAACCGGCGGAGGTACTCGAGAATTGAATGTACAAGAAGCAATGGACTATATGAAGGCCCGCTGGCATAAATAGCCGGTATACCGGATTCCCAAAATCCCGTTTTCCAATAACCGTTACTCTCGAAGATTCATGCGGAAAACGGCGTTCACGTTTTTTCAGAAAATGCGGCCTGAGGTACGGTCGATTCTTGGCAATACCGGCTAAGAAATCGAGGTATTCGGAATACGGTGTCAACAATTTCATTGATTGTTGAAGCCAAAGAAAAATCAACTTTCAACCGGACCTTGTCGAATGTTCAAGTACTGTATAGCTGACATTCGAACCGACAATTTTTTGAGAAAATCACAGGCGACATCCGGCCATTATGTGAAGCTTCCTTTTATGCATAGTAATTTGGTTCCGATTGTTTTATAGCTTGCAATCAGTGGATATAGCAAGGCACCTCGTCCGAAAGACTGGACATAAATTCCGCAGTCATCTGGAATGGAAATTCCTTAACCTATTTCTGGAGACTGTTATGAACTCGTTAAATCACCTTTTTTACTGCCAAGTGCTGGTCGAGCGCGCACCATTACTCCTTGAATAAGCCGAATTGACGCTATAAAAATGGCGATTAGATGATTTTCGATATCAATACATGACGGAAATGAACTTCAGAGACTTTGCTGCCAATCTTGAAATCATGGAAATTATGTAAAGCTCGTGGCGTGATATAGGCGATTGCATCTCGTTCGCGACAACAGCGCTATACATAAACGGAAACTTCACATAATGGCCGTTATGTAAAGCTTTGCATAACGGCCATAACCTGCCGTTGGCGATGCTGGCGTAATTTTTCGTCGCTAACCTCAACGAATGGCAGCTTTTCGGCAAGCAATTTTGCGTGCTCTTTGACTCGACCCGGCCAAAAGCGGCCATTGACGTTAAGACTTCAGCTGACTGCCATAAAATGTATACCTGACTTTCAGTTTAACCAAAATTGCAGGCCGGAAACGCTCCCGCTTATCCTGGGCGAACCCCGCGCCGGAGGCGTGGGGATGCAGCATATAGGTCGCCGCTTGCGCGATTAGTAGGACAATATTTCACAGATATCGCTAGTTTTGCCGCTGTTGCTTTGAATACTCCAAACCCCAACAGCATCGACCGAGTAGACGACACGTCCCACATAAAGGGTTGTTGAAGGTCCTGCTGTAATGTCTGCTGGGAACATAATTATGACATTATGGCCAGTAGCAGCCGCTGTATATGAGCCATCAGCGTTATATCGAATTTGCGAATTTGAACCATTGGATTTGGTCGAGTATGTCTTCCCTGAA
>SLIO01000384.1 GCA_007135635.1 Methylomicrobium sp.
TACACGCCATCCATGGCGTAATGCAAAATCTGCATTCATGCCATCCTTGGCAATCAGTCACCGCCGTCAAGCCTACATGGAAGTATTTACGGCGTCCTGTCAGGCGAGTGACCGTACCCTCTCCACCAGAGAACTTTCATTTGCCGGGGCGATGGCCAGACCTTCATGATCGTTAGGTTTTCACAAATGCCGCAGACAGCTCATCGAAGTCGGGTTCGGACATAAAAGGAAATACGCCTAACAACGGTGCGTCGATCATTGACTGAATCGAGACCACATTTTCTTCAAGCATCAACATTTCGGGATCGGAGCAAACGGCTATCCAACCGGCGCAAGCTTGTCCGGACTGCACAATCGACTCATAAGTCAATGTTGCATGATTGATACAACCTAGTCTTATCGCTACCACCATTACAACCGGCAAGCCCAGTACGCGCGCCAAATCGGAGACATCGGAACCGGCATTCAACGGCACCCGCCAACCGCCGACGCCTTCGACCAAAACGATATCGGCATTTTGTTGCAGCGTTTGAAAAATCGAACGTATATCATCCAAAACCGGGGGATGTTCTGCTCCAGCTAAATGCGGCGAAACCGGCATGCGATAGGCGTAAGGGTTAACCCATTCGTATTGCACCGGTATCGAGGCATTTTGCTGTAATAGCAGCGCATCTTCGTTTCTCAATTTGCCGTCGATTTCGAGACAACCCGAGGCGATCGGCTTCATGCCGATAACCGTATGCCCTTGATTTTTGAAATGACGCATCAACGCGACCGTCGCCCAGGTTTTTCCGACCCCGGTGTCTGTGCCGGTTATAAATAGCCCTTTAGTCATTGTTTTCTACTCTCGCCGAAACGATAAAAACCTCAAATGTTGCCTCAATATTGGCATCATTAAGCGGATAAGCCTCGATCATGCTTGTCATCTCCTGTTTTGTCGTTAGCCTTTTATTACGTCCGGAAGACACATTATGCGCTCCCATCGATTTAAGTTCCTTCATCAAATCCACTACGGAACCGTAAACCGGCCGATAAATTTCGGATTGCAATGTAATTTCTTTAAACCTGGCATCGGTCAGAGAGCGTCTGATTTCCGTTTCGCGGTAAAACTCGTTGACATGATGATAGTCGTCGACTTCGGCCCATGCCCTTTTTAACTCGCAGAGCGTTTGCGGACCGAAGGTCGAAAATACCAATTCGCCATCGGCCTTGAGAATACGATGCAGACCGCAGAAAACCGCCGTTAAATCGCGGCACCATTGCAAGGCCAGATTGGAAACCACCGTATCGACCGAGTTCGTATTTAACGGCGGGCTTTCCGCATCGCCGCAAACATAATGCAAACGGCCTGTATCGCCGAGCTTTTGCCTTGCTGCATGCAGCATCGGCAAGGCAATATCCAATGCCACAATACGCTCGATATTTTCGGCATCAAGCAAGGCTTTAGTCAAAAAACCGGTACCGCAGCCCAAATCGACAACGGTACCCGTCAATTGTGCCGGTGCTACTCTTTGCAATAGATTTATGCCAACCGTTCTTTGCAAACCGGCAACACGGTCATAAGACAGACTCGCCGAACCGAACGATTCTCTGAGCTTGGTCTTATCCAGTTCAAATACCGCGCTCACTTCGACTCCCAAAAATCGATAAGGCTCTCGATCAATTCCGGTCGATGCGATAAAAACGGCGCATGCCCGGCATTTTTAATCACGCTCAAATGCAGGTCCGGATTGATGACCCGCATTGCTTCGCCGATGCCAACCGGAACCAAGGTATCTTTTTCGCCCAACATCGCCGCGACCGGTACGCGAAGATCGGCAAGGGTCGGCCTCAAATCGGCCTGTTTTAAAACAGCCAAACCATCCTGCAACGTTTTTGCTGTCGGCATGCGGGATTTGCGAAGCGCCGCGGAAAGTTTTTTAGACAACTTCTTAAACTCAGGTAACCCGTTGATTTGCAGTGACAAGAAGCGCAGTAGCGTCGATTCGCAATCGACGCTGAGATTCTCGGCGAATAGATCGAGCTGATTTTCCGGCATACCCGGCCAGTCCGCGTTTTCGACAAAACAAGGATTGCTTGCCAGAAGAACGACCGACGAGACGACTTCCGGAAACAACCTAGCCATTGCCAAGGATACCGACCCGCCCAACGACCAACCGATCCAGCAAGCTTTACTATCGACAATTTCGCTCAACTGCTCGCATACCGACTCGAGCGTGAACTCGGGCATTTCAGCGCTTAAGCCGTGCCCCGGCAAATCGACGCAAACGACGCGACGGGTTTGCGCCAATTGCTCGGCAAAATCGCGCCAAATGCCCGAATGCATCGCCCAACCATGAACCAAGACGACTGGCTCGCCTTCGCCGTAAACTTTATAATGAATAGTCATTGCGATATAGATTTTGCCAAGGATTCGAGCAAACGATCGACTTGTTGCTCCTCGTGCAGCGCCGAAAAAGTCACACGCAGCCGCGCGCCGCCTTGCGGAACGGTGGGCGGCCGAATTGCACCGACCCAAAACCCGTCATCAAGCAAACGCTTGCCGATTTCGACTGCCCTTCGACTATCGCCGATCAGGATAGGCTGAATCGCCGAATTCGAGGGCATCAACGGAAAACCGAGCTGTTCCGCGCCTCGGCGAAAACGCCGCACCAAATCGTTTAAATTTTCCCTGCGCCACTGTTCTACGATAAGGATATTCAAAGCAGCACGGGTTGCTTCGGCGACGGCTGGCGGCAATGCGGTTGTGTAGATATAAGTTCGAGCCTTTTGAATCAAGGTCTCGATCAGCGTTTCGGAGCCGGCGACAAAGGCTCCAAAGGTACCGAAAGCCTTGCCGAGCGTTCCGACCAAAATCGGCACCTGTTGTTGCGTCAAGCCGAAATGTTCGACGATTCCCCGCCCTTTGTCGCCGATTACGCCCAAACCGTGCGCATCGTCGACCATCAACCAGGCGTCCTGTTCTTTCGCGATTTGCGACAGGACGTCGAGCGGCGCCAAATCTCCATCCATGCTGAACACGCCGTCGGTTACGATCATCGACCGCCCATCGGTACAGCTTAAACTATCGAGCAAACCGTCTGTATTGGCATGGCGATAACGTTTGAAGCGCGCGCCCGATAACAAACCGCCATCGAGTAACGAGGCATGATTCAAGCGGTCTTCGAAGACCGTATCTCCCCTGCCCGTCAGCGCCGAAATGACGCCGATATTCGCCATATAGCCTGTCGAAAAAAGCAGTGCACGGTCGCGGCCGGTAAACTCCGCGAGCGCTTCCTCCAAGGCATGATGCGCACGGCTGTGACCGCAAATCAAATGCGCGGATCCGCTGCCGACGCCGTAATGAGCCGCACCGTTTTGAAAGGCCTTGACGACCGCCGGATGATTGGCCAAACCGAGATAATCGTTGCTGCAAAAATTAATCAGCTTTAGCCCGCCGCATTGCACTTCAACGCCCTGAGCGGACTCGACAACTTGGCGCGACCGATATAAATCGTCGCGCGCTAGTCGGTCGAGCTCGGCCTCCAGCCCTGAATCGATACTGATCATTGAATGTGGCAAGATCCACCGGAACGCATGCCTAAGCGTTCGAATAACGCTAAATCGTGATTGGTCATAGGATTGTCGGTCGTTAACAGTTTTTCACCGTAGAAAATCGAATTCGCACCGGCCAGAAAACATAGAGCCTGCATTTCGTCGCTCATAGCGTTACGGCCGGCCGACAAACGCACGCGGGAAGTCGGCATTAGGATACGCGCGACCGCAATCGTTCTAATGAATACGATAGGATCCAGTTTTTCGGTACCGTTTAGCGGAGTACCCTCGACCTGAACCAGCATGTTGATCGGCACGCTTTCCGGATGCTTCGGTAAATTCGCCAATTCGATCAACAGTTTCGCCCTGTCTTGTTCGCTCTCGCCCATGCCGACAATGCCGCCGCAACAGACATTAATACCGGCATCCCGAACCCTCGCTAAGGTATCGAGACGATCTTGATAGGTACGGGTCGTGATGATTTCCGAATAATAATCTTCCGAAGTATCGAGATTATGATTGTAATAATCGAGCCCGGCTTCCTTGAGCGTCGCGGTTTGAGTGTCGGTCAACATACCCAGGGTCACACAGGTTTCCATGCCTAACGCTTTAACGCCTTGAATCATTTCGACGACGCGCGCGACATCTTTGTCTTTCGGCTGACGCCAGGCCGCGCCCATGCAAAACCGAGAAGCGCCTTCGTCTTTCGCGCGCCGAGCCGCCTTCAACACGTCTTCGACCGGCATTAACGCTTCCGGCTGTAAATCGGCATCATATCGCGCGCTTTGCGGGCAATAAGCACAATCTTCTGAACAGGATCCGGTTTTGATACTCAATAAGCTACTGATTTGGATTTCATTCGGGTCGAAATGCTCCCGATGAATCGATTGAGCCCGAAAGATCAAATCGTTGAAAGGCAGTGCGAATATGGCTCGCACCTCTTCAGGACGCCAGTCGTGGCGAATAGAGCTTATTGCAGGGTTTGCAGACATTCTGTTAATCTCCGAATCTAAAAGTAAGCGATACCAATCAGGCTTTTGTCGAGTTCCGCAAGTATCAAACACTAACTTACTTTTCCCAACGACCTCTACTTGTCAACCTAGTTATCTTCAAATGGTAAACAACTGGCTCGATATTATACAGAATTACTTATTGCCGCCCACCTGCATTTTATGCGGCAATCCGGGACAGGCTTCGCGGGATATTTGTCAGTCTTGTACAGAGCTACTGGTCACTAACCCGCATTGCTGTTACCGCTGCGGCCTTCCTTTCGAACACGCGCCGACCGGACCGATATTGTGCGGCGATTGTCAAAAACGCATGCCCGGCTACGACGAAACTCATGCGCCTTTCAAACATCAAAGCGCCGTTCGTTACTTGATCTCCGGTTTGAAGTTTCGCCGCCAATTCAAAAATGCGCGCCTGCTGGGAATGTTGATGGCGGACTATTTAAGTCAATCCGCCGAAATGCCCGATTGCCTGGTGCCGGTACCTTTACACCCTCGCCGCTACCGGGAACGCGGCTTTAATCAATCGATAGAAATTGCTCGCACGTTAAGCCGCGAACTAGCGATACCACTTAATCTGGACTGCTGCGTTCGTAACCGCAATACACCCCACCAAATCGATTTACCTGCGAAGGAACGGCGTAAAAACATGAGAAACGCCTTTACCGTCAACGAAGCATTGAGATTCGAACATATTGCAATCGTCGATGACGTAATGACCACCGGCACGACCGTTTCCGAACTGGCACAAGCGCTAAAAAAAGCCGGCGTGGTAAGAGTCGATGTTTGGGTTTGCGCGCGTGCATGACAAAACGCGCCTTTTCAGAAGACAAAAGGATTTACTCATCATCGTATTTGCGAAAACGGTTCGACAAACATTGCAATACCCGTTTGCATCCAAAGTAGATGGCCTCTCATTCACTATATGCATTATAAAACTGCTTCGCGGTTCGACCGCTTTTCGACGCCCTGAGCTTGGCAAAGTCCAAGGCTTTTTGATGCAATAGGCCGCGGTCACCTTCAAAACCGGCAAACAGACTGTCGACGATTTCCAGAAAGGTTTCGGTATTCGGCGGGTAAAACGACAGCCACAAGCCGAAGCGGTCGGAGAGCGATATTTTTTGTTCGACCGCATCGGAATAATGGACTTCGCCTTCGACTAAGCGGGTGTCGAGATTGTCGCGCATCTGTTCCGGCATCAAATGGCGCCGGTTCGATGTTGCATAGAGCAATACATTTTCCGGCGGCAATTCGATTGACCCTTCCATGACGCTTTTCAGCGCGGTATACAAGCCATTATCGGCTTCGAAGGAAAGGTCGTCGCAATAGACGATGAAACGGCGCGACTGCTCGCGAATGTTATCGACGATTTCCGGCAAATCGATCAAGTCCTGCTTATCCACCTCAATGACACGCAGACCATGATCCTTATATTCATTGAGCAAGGCTTTGATCAATGAAGACTTTCCAGTTCCGCGCGCCCCCCATAGCAAGGCGTTATTGGCCGGTTTTCCCGCTAAAAAGCGCTCGGTATTGTCGATCAAGCATTGTTTTTGCCGGTCGATCCCAAGCAAATCGGCTAGCCGAATCGTATCCAGTTGCTTGACCGGCCGCAAACAGTCTTTCCGTGGCCGCCAAATGGCAGCGTGAGTTTGAATCCAATCGATCATGACCACTCCTCCTTCAATGAGCGCTTAATTCGCCGGTTGACACAACAATTCCAAACGAACCTTGCGCTCGTTGATGTGTTGGGTCAATTGCCTGGCCAAGTCGCCGAGCGGGTCTTCGCCGCTCGCTTCGGCCTCGCCGACCGTGACCATCAATTCATATAATTCCATCTCCTTTTGTTCGCTTAATTCCTTTTCGGCTTCCGACAAACGACGACGCAATTGTGCAATACGGCGAATGATTTTAACCAGGCGGGCGCCGGTATCGCTGCCTTCGACAGCTTCCGAGTCTTCACCGAAATCGATAATCAATTGCTCGATCGCAGCCAAATCGCCGGCTTCGTAGGCGCGGTTGACACGGGCCATCATGATCGTGCGGCGTTCACGCTCGATATCATGGGTGGCTCGGTCAGGATGCATCAGCTTCGTCGCTTTACGGTAGGCTTGCTTGATTGCTGCCGTGATTTCGACCGGCGGAACTTGGCTTTCGGTTAAACCGGCTTCCTCGGCTGATCGCTGCGCCTGCTGCTCGGCGGCACGGGCCTGCTTTTGTATCTCAATATTGTCGGGATAGCGCTCGGCTTCTTCCGAGCTAATTTGAGCATCCAACTCATCCATTTCGACGTACAAATAGCCCACAAGACGGTAGTAACGATAATGAAACTGCGTCATCTCGGTTTTTAAGGTTTCCAGAGCCAATTCGGCAGATGTAACTTGTTCTTCGAGCTCGGCTTCTTCGCTCTCCAAACGCTTGAGCTCTTGTTCTTCCGGTAGCATTAAGGATACTTCCAATTGATGCCGAACCTCGACAGAAATTCTTGCGTTTTCACATGCCCTCGCCGGGCAATTTTGCGATACCAATACAAGGCTTGCTGATCCATGGCTTCGACCGCAGGTCCGTCCGGATAAACTCGATGTAACTTATCTTGCGCCCTCGGCGCACCCTGCCCTGCGGCTTGTCGATACCAAAACACGGCTTGCTCGTAATCTTGCTCCACACCGAAACCGGTCCAATATAATTCGCCCAAAAAGTCTTGCGCATAAGGATGACCTTGTTCGGCCGCTTTGCGGTACCAAAACGCCGCTTGTTCGGTGTCTTGTGCCAAGCCGATGCCGAACTCGCAGAGCGCCCCCAATTCGATTTGCGCATAAGCGTAGCCGTGCTCGGCGGCGCGGCGATACCAAAATGCCGCCAGCACAAAATCTTGCTCGACGCCATAACCGCATTCGTAATTCAAACCTAAACCGCACTGCGCACCGACGTAGCCTTGCTCGGCCGACTTGCGGTACCAAAAAACAGCCTGAATCGCATCCTGTTTGACGCCTAAGCCGTGTTCGATTTTCAAACCCAAATTGTACTGGGCGACCGGGTTACCGGCTTCCGCAGCCTTGCGGCACCAAAACAATGCCTGAGCTAGGTTTTGTTCAACACCGAAGCCGTTGCTATACATCTCGGCTAAATCCATCCAAATTTCGGGATCGGAAGACACTTGATGAGCTGTACACCATTGAAAAGCCATCCGATTGTAAAAATCGGCCTTTTCAGAATGGCGAGGAACGCCTTGCCCGCCCAAAAACATTCTCGCGAGCGGAAAATAAGCCTTGCCGTATCCTAGATCGGCTAATTCTTGAAACACCGAGAAATCTTGCTTCAACTGCTGCCGCATTGAAAAAAAGGGCTGCAACGATTCACTTTCATTGCCGTACATGACTTTAGCCGTCGCATCGCAGTTGAATCGGATTTCATTGCCGTCATCGGTAATGCGATTATAACTGTCACGGGCTAAGCGATAACGCTCATCCAAATTACCCGCAGGCTCATTGGCCGGAGCGTTACGAATGGCCTCCAATCCGCGCCCGACCATGCTTGCCGAAGACAACAAAGAAGGGGAAGAAAGATTGCGTCGCACGCTGACAGAGGGCAATCGATCAGCCATGTCTATTTCCTTGGTAATTCTTCATGGTTGGAAAACTTGAGTCGTTTCGTAAAGTTGACAGTGTCCGGTTGCATTGAGTTTAAAAAGGCATGCAAGCATAACCGATGGCTTGTGCCTGCTTCGACCGATTGGTTTTCGCGCTTTTAGTGGACAATTTCAATTAACGTTTTTAGCAAAATCAAAAATTCTGCAGGCCTAGTCTCTCGCCCCGGTAGCTGCCATCTAATACATTGCCCCACCAGCTTTTATTGTCGAGATACCATTGCACGGTTTTACGTAAACCGGTTTCGAAGGTTTCTTGCGGCTCCCAACCTAATTCGCGTTTGATTTTACCGGCATCGATTGCATAACGCAGATCATGTCCGGGACGATCTTGCACGAATTGCATCAAGTTTCTATGCGGCCTGTAGTTAGAATCCGGCAATAATTCGTCGAGCAAAGCACAGATCGTTTCGACGACTTCCAGGTTGGTTTTTTCATTGTTGCCGCCGATATTGTAGACCTCGCCAACTTGTCCTGATTCGAGCACAGTCTCGATTGCACTGCAATGATCCTCGACATACAACCAATCGCGCACATTCAATCCTGCTCCATAAATAGGCAATGACTTCCCGCTAAGCGTATTCAAGATCATCAATGGAATCAACTTTTCCGGAAATTGATAAGGTCCATAGTTGTTCGAACAATTGGTCGTCAACACCGGAAAATCGTAAGTGTGATGATAGGCTCTAACTAAATGGTCAGATGCGGCTTTTGAA
>SLIO01000027.1 GCA_007135635.1 Methylomicrobium sp.
CTTCCATCAATTGATAGACTTGTTTTGGACAATTTTCGAGATCAATCAGCAAAACGCGGGCGGCGTAATCCGCATCTTCGTCTTCCCTGACCGCCCCATTGTCCGAAACGTTTTCGTTCATGTCGGCGGCCCGTGCTTACATCGTTAAATCCTGACCAACACTTCGCCGCGTCCCATTTCGGCCATGTCACCCCCGTAACGCCTAACGCGATTGAATGTCGCCGCAGGATCGGCGAATTTCGAATCGAATCCTTTGAACGACGCGAACAGCATCGGCAAAAAAGCCAAGGTATGTGAGCCGCAATCGTTGAAGGTCGCCGGGAGATCCGGCTGACTCCAAAGCAGCAAGGTGCCTCGACGCATCGCATAGCCGGTATAACGTCCGGTCTTGCCCATCACCGCGATCGTGCCGGCCGTCATTCTTGAACCGCAATAATCGCCGGCATTGCCTTCAATGAGAATATTGCCGCGGCGCATGTGATCGCCGACACGCTCTCCGGCATTGCCCTTGACCAGAACCGTGCCGCCTTTCATGCCCATTTTATTGCCGGGCAAAGCCGCCCCGAGAAAATCGCCGGCGTTGCCGTTGATTTCGATCTGGCCTTTTTTCATTTCGCAAGCCGAGAAAATACCGGTGTTGCCGTTCACAATAATGGTGCCGTTTTTCATACCCTGCCCCAAATAAGCGCCGGCATCACCTTCGACCGTGATCTGCCCTTCAGTGAGTTCTTTGCCGATATAGTCGAGTTTCGCAGTGCTGTTTTTGATCACGATGTCTTGCGCATCGGAGCCTTCTATCGCAAACAATTCGTCGGCGCGTAGCTTGCGTTTGCCGCTGTAAAGTTCCAAAGCAGCAATCTTGACTGGGGATAATCCTGTCAGCTTTTGACAGACCAAGGGCGACAGATCGACGCGTTGAGCCGGTTCTAGTTTCAGCGTGAAGGTTAACGCAGTCATGCCATGATCTCCTGCAAATGAAAATGGAAGGGGCCGAGTTTACCACCGTAATTGCCTGCACTGATGCGTTTGATGCCGTTCGCGGCGCCCAAATCGCAGACCGCTTGAATGCCGACACGCATCGCTTTGTCGATGTCTTCTTTGGTTAGGCCGTCGATCACGATTTCCATCACCGATTCGATTTCTGGCGACAAATCGGTTTTGGTGATGCCTTTCAGTGTTGGGCAAAAAGCATCGTTGGTCGATGCTCCAAGCGCCTTATATTTCGAACCGACTTTCGAACCGGATCGTACGACCCCGCCCGGAAACGGCATGATCACGTTCGGAATCTTGCGCATTTCTTCGATCGCCGCCTCACAGGCCGCCAGCGCTTGCGGCTGCGATTCGGCCAATACCAAGAAATTACCGCCGCCGACCGCATCGACCTGCCCTGTCGTCGCCTCGGTCAGAAACTCGCCGTCCATGACCGGCACGCGCCAATAACGTTTGCCGCCAATCACTTTCGAAATCTGGAAACCATCACCGAAATAGCGCAAATTTTTACCCAGCGGAATCGGCTTATCACTGTCAATGCCGGAGAACAAGGCCGAAGTCGGCGACGTCAGCACGCATTGACCTGCCCGCGTTTCCAATTGTTTCGCCAGCCCCTTGCCGCCCATTGCGAAGATCATCACCGACACGCCGGGGCGTCCGTCGGGCGTTTCGGAAGAATCGAGCACACGCTCGATTCCGGCCTCGCAGCCACAGGCGATCACCGAAGTGGCGAAACCGGTCATCGCCTGCGCCGAAATCATCGCCCATTTTTCGTTTTGCGCGGTGATAATGGCTCGCGTCGCCTTCATCGGAAAGGCCTCGGCAAAGGTTTTGTCTATCGTTACGCCGTTAATAATCATTGCGCGCCTCCTTGAAGCGGATGCACCGTCAAACTGCCCCGCCCGTCCTCGGTAAACTCATCGTCGCTGATTTTGAAGTTACCCATTTTCATCGTCAAATAACGGTCGAAATAAGACTTGAGGTCTTTTTCAAGGTTGGTGTCATAGTTCGGTTTTACGACATGCGTCGTACCCCATTTTACATGCACGATCTGACCATCTTTAACGACCATCTCACCGTCCTTAAACACGTAATCCGGTTTTTCGAACATTTTTTGCCGATCGGCATTTTCGGTGTACACGGTGATGTCGCCCCAATTCCCAGCGGTCAGGCCGCCGCGATCTTTCAGGCCGATCAATTTGGCCGCGCCCGCGCGCGTCATGATCGCGATTTCGTTCAGCGTGTACTCGCGGTCGATCGAAGCCAAAGTCGTCATTTTTTGCGCTTCCGGGTGGATCGTCGCAAGCATGTCGTTACGAAAGCTCTTATCCATCAACAAGCGAATTAGATGCGGATAGGTCGTGAACGGTGCGCCGTTCGGGTGGTCTGTGGTTAAAAATACGCGCCAAGGATCATCCACCAACAAAAAGATTTCGAGACCGATCGCCCATTGCAAGGCATTGACGAAATTCTGGTCCTTATATTTAAATGGCACGACACCGCAACCGGCATCGCATTCGAGATCCATGCAGACCCACTTGTTGGGATGCGCGTGCTTGTGGTTCGCATGCTGACGCATAGTATCACCCGAAGCCGTAACGGTCTGACCGAACAGAATCTGCCCGACGTCGATCGTGATGTTTTTATGTTTGTTGACCGCTTCTGCGATTTGCGCAGCGCCCGACGAAAATTTGAAATCGCCTTCGGTGCCGTAGCTATGAAACTGGATGTGCGTCAAGTGCATCGGCAAACCGCCTATGCCTTGAATCGTATCGAGCGTAGTTTCGACATTGCCCGGCACGCCCAGATTACAACCATGCACATGCAAAGGATGCGGCACGCCTAACTCCTTGACTGCTGTCGCCAAGGTTTGCAGAATTTGCCGCGGCGTCACATCGTAATGCGTATTTTTTTCATCGAGATCGAGCTTGCGCTGATTGAATTTGAATGCGCTGATGCCGCCGGCATTGACGACTTTAATGCCAATACATTTGGAAGCTTGCAGCGTCCACGCGACATAATCGTTAACCGCTTTCTGATCCTTCTTTGCGGTCAACATGCGCAGCAAATAGTCGTCGCTACCTAGCATCGCGTAGCCGCCTTTGTCCAGAATCGGAATGTCGCCCATTTCCATATGCGCCTGTCGAGCATTGACCGGCAACACTGCCGGTTCGAATGCGGCCGTATAACCCATTTCGGCGTAACGATAGCCGGTGACATAAGTGCTCGGCATCGCATAGCCAGTTCCGGAACGCGTCAAATTGCTCCGTATTACAGGATCTGAGCGGTGGTCTTCCGGTAACAGGATTCTCGCGATATTAGCTTTACCGCCGCCGATATGCGTGTGCATGTCTATCGCACCGGACATCACGACCTTACCGGTTAAATCATACTCTTGATCGATTTTGAGGTCGACCGCAGGCCTGTCGATAATGCGGCCGTCTTGAATGTAAATATCCCGTTTTTGGCCGTCGATTCCGCCGGCGGGATCATGAACCGTTCCACCTGTTAATTTAATCAGCATAGCTTTTCCAAATGATTAGAGATGAGCAGTACATCGAAGCACATAGACATAGGATTATTCGTTAATTTTTTCATTAATCTCGCGCAGAGGCGCTGAGAGTCCGGGTTTAAAAGCCAAGGATCGTCCTGTCTAAGAAAGACGACCTTAAAACAAAATCGCTGATTCAACCCTACAATCTCATACTCTAAACCTCTCTGCGCCCCTGCGTCTCTGCGCGAGATATTTAAATCAATATCTCGTGAATTGTACATTATCGGGCAGAGGTGCTGAGGCGCCGAGAATCTGGGTCTAAAAGCCAAAGATCGTCCTGTCTAAAAACACGACCTTAAAACAAAATCGCTGATTCAACCCTACAATCTCATAATTCTTAACCTCTCTGCGACCCTGCGCGAGATAATTAAATTAATAGCCCCCGCTCAATCTCCGATAAAACGTCAGCGGTAGCAGGCAAGCCCGAATCGCGCAATTTTTTCAGGCGTATCGCCACAACGCTATCGGCACGATAAACGTGGCCGGCATGATCGATTCCCGGCGTGCCGAGTGGAATATAGACCTCCGGTTCCTTATCGAATAACATGCCTGAGCGCCCTAGTACAATGGTCGGCACGTCGGTTACTGGCGGTATCGCGCTGCTATTGAATGCCTGCACCCACAACAGGGCATCGCACTCACCGTTTGCGATCATCGAACCGGTATCGTACAAATAGGGATCGTACTCCGGATAGCCCTTGGCGTAATTAATTCGTGCCGGATAACCTGAGATCCAACCGGAAACCTGACTGGCGGTCAGATCGCCATCCTTGCCACTCATCGGCAAACCGGAGCAACGAGCTCCCTGATCGTTAATATCCTTGATCAACTCGCAAACGGTTTGCACGGTTAATTCAGCATGATCATACTTTAACGAAGAAGCCGCCCAAGTCACGACTCCGTATTTCGCACCCTGCAAACGCTCGGCTACAGCCTGTAAATCGGACACTTTAATGCCTCCCACCGAATCGGAGACGATCTTACGTCCCTTGACCAGGGCCCTTAATACCGCTACGACTTCAGGCAAATCGGCATCGGCGCAGGTCAATACTTGCGCTTGCTTACCGTTTGGTGAAACCTGAGCAGTACCGGAGGGGGCTTTGCCTAAATAAATCACTTCTCGGTTAGCAGTATCCTCCAGAAACATCGACTCCTGATTCCAAAGATAACGCTCGAAAAAACGCGGCACGAAACTTTCCAAATCCTTACCGAATACCAACAGTAAATCGCAACGATTTTTGACTTCAGCCAGCGTTGTCGTCATCCAACCGGAATCCTGCATTGTCAGATAATTACGTCTTGCTGCATTAAAGTTCATCTGATCGACCACGCCGCCGCAACGATCGGCCAACGAGAGCAACGCCCGCATGCCGTTGACATCCGTCGAACAACCGCCTATAACCGGCTGGCGACAGTCTTCTAGTATTTCAGCGGCCTTGCCCACGGCGTAGTCAAGAGAAACTTCCTTCCCATCGACTCTAGGCTTGAGATCGGTAATCGCTTGTTCAAATGCAGGGGTAGTAACCGCGCAGCCGTTGCTAAGCACTTTCAACGACAAACCGTCGACACTGATTGTCAGATCATCGGCTCCAATACCGCAAAAAGGACTGGGCACTTCGGTAATTTCAGTCACGCGCTTTTCCTCTTTATCTTGATTGATTTGGATTTCGCCATGCCGATTGGGCGACCTACGCAAACCGACACTGCAGCAATGGTGGGCATTTTAACCCGAAATAACAACCCTGTCCCGTTTCGTAAGGCATTTGCCGTTGTAACTTCCTGGTATTCCTTTAAGACAACGATTATTTTTCCGCTATTACTGAGAACCTACCAAATAAGTCAATGTCCAATGCAATAGATTAACCGGGAACTTAACATTGACTATTCCAACCAGCCTTAAAATACTTTTTCACACTTTTACTATCGAGTTACGTTAAAATATCGATCGAAATTACTAAAACTCAGGCTATTGCAAATTAAAGCGACTTCCAAGAATAAATATCCGGAATGGCACAGGATTTTATCCTCATGCAAGTCGCAAAATAGGCTTGAAGCTTAAGCTATGCAACCTTTTTTCTAACTCAACAGAGGCGTAAAAGCCCCCTTAAAGTGGTATATTTTTCACCGGTAATCGCCTAAGGAACGAGCATGAAACAAGTTGTGAAAGTTATAAAATACAAGCTTCTAATTATTCCTGATTAACCTAACGTCTTCAATTCGGCAAACGGTACCGCAATATGTTTAATAAAATTTCACTGGCGCTTAGCGTCACCCTGTTATTGAGCGCCTGCGCCACCAGCCCGACAGGCAGAACGCAATTCGCATTTATGCCCGATACCCAGCTCAATCAAATGGGGCTTCAGGCTTTCGATAGTCTAAAAAGACAAAATCCGGTCAGCAATAATCGAAGGCATATCCAATTTGTTAAATGCGTATCCGATGCGATCACTCAGGAAGTCGGAGGCAATTGGGAAGTCGTGGTATTTGAAGACAAAACACTTAACGCCTTCGCCTTGCCCGGCAATAAAATCGGCGTGCATTCAGGTATGGTCGACTTTGTCGACAATCAAGACCAACTGGCCGCTATCATCGGCCATGAAGTCGGCCACGTACTAGCGAGACACAGCAATGAACGTGTTTCGCAACAAATGGCGGTCAGCTCAGGCATGGCTTTGATTCAAGCGGTAAGCGCACCGCAAACCGCAATGGGCCAAACCGCGCTCGGCTTACTGGGTGTCGGTGCGCAGTATGGCGTACTGCTACCTTACAGCCGGCTGCACGAAAGCGAAGCCGATAAAATTGGTCTCGACCTGATGGCGAAAGCCGGATTCGATCCTCGCCAAAGCGTTACACTGTGGCAAAAAATGGCGCGAGCCGCTGACGGACAACAGCCCCCCGAATTCATGTCCACCCACCCAGGGCACGCCACTCGAATTCAGGAATTACAAAATGCTATTCCAAGAGCCTTAGAATTTCAAAAACAGGCAGTGGCTCAGGGCAAACAACCTCGTTGCAGCAAATAATGAATCCCAATTTAAACCATCTACAGCCTTACCCGTTCGAAAAGCTAGCTCGGCTCAAACAGGGTATCGTTCCGTCTAAAAATAAAAATCATATCGCGCTATCGATAGGCGAACCTAAACACACGACGCCGCACATCATTCAAGAAGCACTCATCACGCACATGCATGGGCTATCGACTTATCCATCGACTCGCGGACTGCCGGAACTCCGGCAAGCGATGGCCGAATGGATCGCGATGCGCTTTAAATTACCGGCCGATTTACTCGACCCCGAAACACAAGTGCTGCCGGTCAACGGGACCCGCGAAGCCTTGTTTTCGTTCGCGCAATGCCTCGTCGAACCGAGCGAAAAGCCCCTGGTCTTGATGCCGAATCCGTTCTACCAAATTTACGAAGGCGCGGCCTTACTGGCTGGGGCACAGCCTTATTTCATAAATACGACCGAGGAAAATGCTTACCTACCTGACTTCAACACGGTTCCCGAATCGGTTTGGCGGCGCTGCCAATTGTTGTATATTTGCTCGCCGGGCAACCCGACCGGTGCGGTCATCCCCCAGCCCCAACTCGAGCGTTTAATCGAATTGGCCGAGCGCTATGATTTCGTGATTGCGTCGGACGAATGCTACAGCGAAATTTATGCCGATGAAAATAACCCGCCAACAGGACTTTTGGAGGCGGCTGTTGCAATCGGCAATACCAAATTCAAACGATGCATAATCTTCCATAGTCTATCGAAGCGCTCGAACGCACCGGGACTGAGATCGGGCTTTGTCTCCGGAGACGCGGAAATTCTGCAGCGTTATTTTCAATACCGCACCTATCACGGCTGTGCAATGCCGGTACCGACGCAACATGCCAGCATAGCAGCCTGGCGCGATGAAGCGCATGTCGTTAACAACCGTCAACTTTACCGAGAAAAGTTTGACGCATTCGCTGGCATATTATCCGAGGCCAGCGCAATAACCATTCCTCCTGCAAGTTTCTATATCTGGTTAAAAACACCGGTATCCGAAATTCAATTTGCACAACAACTGTTTGCAACCGAAAATGTAACGGTATTGCCGGGCAGTTATTTATCCAGACCGTTCAACGAATCCGACCCCGGCCGGAATCACGTCAGGATTGCTTTAGTGGCACCGATCGACGAATGCGTCGATGCCGCAGAGCGCATTAAACATTTCATTCACACGCTATAACAAACGGAAAATCATGTCAGAACTAGAAAATATCATTAACGCCGCCTTTGAAAACCGCGCCGATATCACACCCACCAATGTCTATCCCGAACTGCGCGAAACGATAAAAGAAGCCATCAACCTGCTGGACAGCGGCCAAGCTCGTGTTGCTGAAAAAATCGACGGCGAATGGGTTGTCAATCAATGGCTCAAAAAAGCGGTCCTGTTATCATTTAGAGTCAATGAAAACCGCGTCATGGACGGCGGCGTCAACCGCTATTTCGACAAAGTCGAAACCAAATTCGCGACTTATACACCGGACGACTTCGCTAAAGCCGGCGTGCGTGTCGTGCCTAATGCCAATGCGCGCCACGGATCCTATATCGCGCCCGGCGCGGTCCTGATGCCTTCTTACGTGAACATCGGCGCTTATGTCGACAGTGGCACGATGGTCGATACCTGGGTAACAGTCGGCTCGTGCGCACAAATCGGTAAAAACGTGCATTTATCGGGCGGCGTTGGTATCGGCGGCGTCCTGGAACCACTTCAAGCCGGCCCGACCATCATTGAAGACAATTGCTTCATCGGCGCACGCTCGGAAATCGTAGAAGGCGTCGTCGTCGAAGAAGGATCGGTCATATCTATGGGCGTCTACATCGGCCAAAGTACCAAGATCTACAACCGCATGACCGGCGAAATCACCTATGGCCGCGTTCCGGCCGGATCGGTCGTCGTGCCGGGCAACCTGCCATCGTCAGACGGCAAATACAGCCTGTATTGCGCGGTCATTATCAAGCAGGTCGATGAAAAAACCCGTAGCAAAACCGGCATTAACGAGTTACTGCGCGATTGATTCGCATTTTGCCTGATACGCATTACCCCGTTCTCACGCCCCAAAGGCTGTGAAAGTATTGGCGGATACAAGATAAAAAATTATTCACCATGAAGAACATGAAGGTAATGAAGAAAAGACTATATGATCAACAGCCTAATTCATCATGTGACTTCATACCCTTCATAATTATTTCGTTATTTTGAATACTTTCACAGTCTCAGGACCGTGGAAACCAAAAATCCGCACCGAAGAAATACCTGCTTCTTGAACGACTGGCGATTGAAA
>SLIO01000252.1 GCA_007135635.1 Methylomicrobium sp.
CAGGCAGTGCCGTCCGACTGTTCGAGATGCCCGCCGGTCGGAAGATGTTCGCTACGGTCGAATACGCCGATATTGTCCAAACCCAAGAAGCCGCCTTGATAAACATCGCCGTCAGGACCCTTACGCGTTTCCCACCAGTGAAAATTGCGCTCCAAATCGGCAAAGGCGTTTTTCAAAAAGTCGATATCGCCCTCGCCCCGGCGCTCCCGGTCGATATGATAGACCATGCGCACGGCCCAGGCATGGACCGGCGGATTGACGTCGCTGAAATTCCATTCGTAAGCCGGAATCTGGCCGTTCGGGTGTAGATAACGTTCGTCAAGAAACAAGCTGAGCTGCCCCTTCGCGAAATCGGGATCGACCAATACCAGCGCCAAGGTATGAAAAGCCGAGTCCCAAACCGCGTACCACGGATATTCCCATTTGTCCGGCATCGAAATGATGTCGTGATTGCGCATGTGTCCCCAGTCGCCATTGCGGGTAGCCTTACCGTGATGCTCATCGAGCCATCGGCCGACATCGAATTCGTAATATTGCTTGGTCCAAATCATGCCCGCCAGAGCCTGCCGCAATACGAGCGCTTGCCGGCCGGGTAGCTCCCCGGTCAACTCCTGATAAAATTCATCCGCTTGTTTGATTCTTTGTTCGAAGATGGCGTCGAAGTCCTCGAAAGCCGTTTTCGCTTCACCATCCGCCTTACGCAGGCGTAGTCTGACGATTTTCGTCTCGCCCGACTGAACGGTCAACGCATAATCGGCCGCCGCTTTCGTGCCGAATCCTTCCGGGTTCACGGCATCCTGCTTGCCTAACACCACATAGTCGTTGATGCCGTCCTTGACATAAGCGCTATGATTTTCGCCACCGAACAATAAGCGGTTATTGCTTTCGTTGTCGACGAACAACCACTCCGGCGCGCCTTCGGCCAGTAATTGGTATTCGCCCAATTCCGCATGACTCGCCGATACCGCACTCGTGCCGTTTCCGCTTTCGACACGAGACAATTGCGGCTTGGCCGTCTGATTCGACCCTGCCCAGGTATTGCGAAACCACAGCGTCGGCAGTACTCGAAGCGATGCTTCGGCCGGCCCGCGATTCACGATGCCGATGCGGATCAGAATATCCTCGGGTTCCGCCTTCGCATATTCGACGAAGACATCGAAATAACGATCCTCTTCGAAAATACCGGTATCGATCAGTTCGTATTCGGATTCTACTTTGGAGCGGCCGGCGTTGGTCTCGACGAGGTCTTGGTAGGGAAATTCAGCCTGCGGATATTTATAGAGATATTTCAGATAGCCGTGGTTCGGCGTCGCATCGAGATAGTAATAATATTCCTTGACGTCTTCGCCGTGATTGCCTTGCGTTCCGGTCAAACCGAACAGACGCTCTTTCAGTACCGGGTCTCGGCCGTTCCAAAGTGCCAGAGCGAAACAAAGCTGCTGACTATCGTCGCTGATGCCGCCCAAGCCGTCCTCGCCCCACCGATAGGCGCGCGATGTCGATTGCGAATGGGGAAAATAATTCCAGGCGTCGCCATTGTCGCTGTAATCTTCACGCACCGTTCCCCACTGCCGTTCGCTGAGATAAGGCCCCCATTTAGACCAAGCCTTGCCAGCGGATTTTTCGAGCGTGTCTTTTGTTGCCATGGTCGTCTCTCCTTAAAGTTTATGGGTCGGATATACTTTATTTTAAATTCGGCAGTTTAACCATGAAGCACATGAAGTTCATGAAGCCTTTGGTTTGCCCTAAAACTTTGAATAAGCCTTTAGGGAGCAAAAATGTTTTGCATAGGCAGAATAAGCCATTGAATTAATTTCTTATGCCGAGCCGCTTCAGTGTATTATCACAAAGCAAACGACAAGCCAGTGCCGATAATCGGAATATGCGTCCAGTCTCCCGCCTCATGTATCGAACGCAGCATGAAAAAAGCGCGCAGACCGATTTGTTTGGTTGGGCGAAAATTCAAGCCAAATGGCACCAAGCGATTTTCGGAAACGATGCCACGATCAAAATCATAAAATAGTTCATTGCTAAAATACATCGCTCTCAATAAGCCTAGCTCCGGTGTCAATACATGAAGCCGCAATCGCTGCCGAGTCCTTTCTTCCCTATTGGCCGAATTTTCATGCCAACGCAGTTCCAGCCGATTGCGAAGACTCAAAGTATAGCGCTCGCCTAGTTTGGTATGCGGATTCAGTTGAAATTCGACTCGATGCTGATTCAACCAAGTCCCGTTATCGTCTTTGACCTCGGCGTAACGATAAGCCAAGGCGACATCAAGCCAAGGAAGAGGTTTCGCAATCGCCTGCTGACCCAATCGAAACAGCGAAAAATCTGAAATATCATCGGTAAAACGAAAATGTCCGGAGGTATAGAAATTGACATAGTCCGTTTCGAGCACCCTGAGCGATGCCGATTGCCAAAATTGAAAATCGCTGGCGTATGCAACACCATCGATAGCGAATAATAAATGAAAAACAATCAACGCTTGTTTCGCAACGACTTTTGGATATTTGATCAAGCATTGATAGTTCACTCGTTATTCCCGTTGTCAAAACAATCGATAAACGTCAAGTATTTCCTACTTCAATCTCGGCGACAAGCGGCAGATGATCGGAGGCAATTCTGCTCAATTCCGAAACATGAACCTCAAGCGAAATCATGCTTTCCGCAGGATCTACCCAAATTCTATCCAGACTCAGCAGAGGTCGATGAGCCGGAAATGTCGCCAATGCCGGCATTTTGTTGAAGCGGCGCTTCAACCAGCGCATCGAACGCCCCCATAGCAGCCACTCGTTAAAGTCGCCCAGCACGATATTGACATCGGCGGTGCTGCTTGCCAATGTCGACAACACGCCTCGAACTTGCCGTCGCCGTTCTCCCGGGGATAAACCCAGGTGAGTCGCCAGTATCGTCAGGTTTATGTTATCGAGCGTCAGCTTCGCATCGATCAAGCCGCGCGGTTCTCTACCGGGCACGCTGATATCGATATGCTTCACTGCGCGAACAGGAATGCGAGACAGCAACACGTTACCGAAATGTCCGTGCTTCGCCAAATAAGTGAATCCGCTGATCGCGTTCGCCACCGCGGCTTGTTCGAGTTCCGCCAGCACGCTTTCGGGATGAGCGATCAATGTCTCCACTTCCTGCAACGCAATCAAATCCGCATCGATTTCTTTCAATACCTGAGCGATACGGCTCGTATTTCTATCGCCATCTCGACCAATGCAACTGTGAATGTTGTAAGTCGCAACTCTTAACTTCATATGCTCCCGCTTCCGCCGCTTGCCCCTCTTCCGTATTTTTTTCGCAGACGCCCTAGAAAAAAGAACAAAGCGGTACCGAATAAAGCGATTGCTATCATTAATCCGACGAAATAAATCGATCCCGAATCGCGCATCGCTACGGAAATACCGTAAGCCACGATGACCAACACGGATAAGGCAGGCAGCAAACCGATCATCGTTCCGAGTGCAAAGTCATATAGGCGTATTTTGGAAACCCCAGCGATCAAATTGACGATTGAAAACGAAGCCACCGGGAAAATACGAAAGAATATGACCGATTTCAGCCCGGATTCGGAGAATTTCCGAGTCAGACTGTTCAATAAATCGCCGCTCAATCGGCTCACTTTATCGCGCCCGAGTCGTCGTCCGATCAAGAATATGCTCACCGCGCTCAATTCGGCGCCGATCAACGCATACAAAAAGCCTTGCCAGGGCCCGAATAAAAGCACCGTGGCTATCAACAGCACTGTAACCGGAAAAAAACACAAGCCACCCGCAATGTATAAAGCTGGAATCAAAAGAAATGTGTAACGCTGTTGTTGTATACACAAAGCAGCCGCTTCGACCGTATCGAAAACTGAATATTCGCCAAAGTCAACCCAGCGCCATGATGCAGCAAGCATCAGAAAAATAGCTATCAATAACACGTTATTCAACATATGCCTGAAAACGGGAAGCTGCTGTTTCGGGCCGATAATATGTTCGAACAACTCGTCCGGCTCTACCGGTTGCTCAGGATCCAATAATTCGGATTCGGGCACCCATTGGTCGACTTCATAGGGAATTTCGCCGTCTAACGGCACGAGCCTACGCTCACCCTTGCTCAATGATTCGATCGCGCCGGCCAATGTTCCTATTTCATAATACGCTTTGGCTACTTGATCAATTTTCGCGCCAAGATGTTCGGCCAGCAAACGATTACGAAACGCCGAAATCGCTTTCGACTCCTGAGAACCTTCCTCGGCTGCGATCGCCAAATCGCATTCCGAATCCAAACCAAGCGAGCGATTACTCAGATTCGACGAACCGACGCGAACGAAACAATCGTCAATCACCATCACTTTTGCATGCACCATCAAATCTACCTCCGGATCAACGCAAATTCTCGGATAATACACTTGCAGGCGCCTATGGCGGTCGACCTCGCGTAATTTCAACAAGATACGACCGCGCAACACGTCCATCGTATGCTGTTCGAGCCAACCGCCGGTTTTTTTCGGCTGCACGATAATCACTTCGGGCCCGTCCGTTTCTTGTAAACGCGCCGACAATGCCTCGCCGATTCGGAAGGAACTCAAATACTGGTTTTCGATATAGATGAATTTTCGCGCCGCGGCAATCGTATCCAGATAAAGCCGTTCGACCTCGCGCACTTCGGCGTAATCGCGATGTCTAGGCCAGGTGCGCGCAATCGCGACATCAACATCGTTGAAGTCCGCTGTAACGCTTTCCGGCCAGGGATCGCCGGTCTCGATCCGCTCGTCGATCAACGGCGCTTCTCCGTAAGCTCTTCGCCAACGTTCGCCGGCCAATTCGCCGAGTGCTTGGGCCGCCGGACCGTCGACTAGCATCTGTATGTCGTGAAAAGGCGGATAGGCTTCGCCGTCGGGATCGACCCGGCGTTTATCGTCCGGTAGATGCTCCGAGGTATCCCAACGCCATTTGCTCAAGTCCAAACCGCCCGCGAAGGCGACGGCGTCGTCGATGACGACCATTTTCATATGCTGAGAGGCGCCGACCGGATGTTCCCCGTCCAGGCAAAAGCGGACTTGCTTGTGGGTACTCCATAGCAACTTGTAGCGGGGAAAAAACTCGCGCTCCATCGCATAGATCATCGCAAAATCCCAACTCAACACATAAATTTGCAGTCCCGGATTCCGTTTAGCCAAAAAATCGAGCAGTTTTCCCAACTTTTCGGGGCATTCGACGGTTTCGCCGTTTCGAATCAAGCGCAATTCGCTATGCAAATCCCAACCGACGATCATGATCGACCGTCGTGCTTTCTGCAATGCTTCGTGCAAGGCTCGGAAGTAATTTTCGCCGTCTATGACAAAAGCGGCACGATGCGCCTTTTCAATTCGCCAACAGTTTTCGTTTCGAAAAATAGTTTTCACGCACTTTGGCCTTCTTGCTTTCGGTGTAATTTTTCAATCGCCGCTACAATTTTATGGATGTTAAACCACATAGCAAGCAATCGCCAATAAACGACAAGCGTTCAACATAATGGTTGAACCTAAATTCGAAAGTTTAACCATGAAGCACATGAAATTCATTAAGCCCTTCAAGAGAATATCCATAAATCCGGACAATTCTCATCGAGCTGATCGATCGGTATCGGGTTTATTAGGCCATTCGGCAAATCCTCTTTATTCTCGAATGAGACGACACCGCACCGGCAAAAAATCCATAATGGTGCAGTTTTCATTCGCAGATCGGATATTCATTTCAGAAAACGCACCAAATATTCCAAAAAAGCCAAGCCAAGACAAGCTAATTTAAAACGTTAGCTCTCATTCTTTGAGGCTTTCAAACTATTTTTATATTCCACATCCGAGGAAGCGAAAAGACGAGTTTGTGGTAGCCGTCTAAAGTCGCCATAACCTACGGGCAGGTAAAATTCAACTCTGGTGCAAACGACGGACTCCCGCCCTAACTTTGCGCTTTCTTTCGGCTTATATCAGTCAACCGTTTATTAGAATACTGCCCATTATAGCCTTACATTATGTTTTTATTGAGGATTATTAATATGGCATCAAAATTGTGTAATGTGAAGTGGTTGGCATTTTTGAAGTTTTCGTAGGAACTGTTCCAAGTAAACGAATCATTATATTTTTATATTAGAAATATATGATTATTAAAGCTCCACAGTCTTTCGACGAATTCAAGGTGACCTACCCAGCCGAAGCGTTGCATGCGCTTCTATTCGACATCTAGTTAAGAGGATTGGATCAATGAGCGATAAGTCAAAACCTCAGACGGACTATACGAGAAGGGATTTTTTGATGGACATCGGCAAGACCGGCGGGATCGCCGCGATGTACGGAACGATGGGCGCGTTAGGCTTGTTCGCCCCACCAGCAGGCGCCAAACCGGTCAATTTCGCGCCACCAGCCGGCTTGCCTCGTGGTAAGAAAGGCAATCGAATCATCGTCATTGGCGCTGGTATCGCCGGACTGACTGCAGCCTATGAGCTGATTAAGGTAGGCTATGATGTGACGATTCTCGAAAGCCGTGATCGGGTCGGTGGCCGAAACTGGACTGTCCGCGGCGGCGAATCGGAAACAGAGACCGACGGTGTTACGCAAACCTGTAAATTCGATCGTGATCAATATATGAACTGTGGACCGGCCCGATTGCCGCAACACCATGTCACGATCGATTATTGTCGGGAACTGGGCGTACCATTAGAAATATTCACCAACCAAAATGCAGATGCCTATTACTATAATGAAGGACCTCAATTTGGCAATCTATCAGGCGTCCCGGTTCGGCATCGCACCGCAAAAGCCGATATCTACGGTTACATGTCTGAACTGCTCTCGAAAGCGACCAATCAGGGGGCATTGAACGAAGATCTAACAACTAGCGACAAAGAATTGCTCATCACCTTCCTCAACAGTTTCGGCAATCTGCAAAGTGGTAAATATAACGGTTCTACCCGTCGCGGCTACAAAGTCTCTCCGGGAGCAGGCGACCAAAGGGGTGAAGTAGATTTACCGCCTTATGAATTGAGCGAAATGTTGCAATCTCGCTTCGGGTTGAATTTTGCGTTCGAATTCGGTTGGGATCAGGCGATGCTGATGTTCCAACCGGTCGGCGGTATGGATGCGATTCCGAAAGCATTGGAACGCGCGATTAGAAACAAAACGAAATTGATCTATAACGCAAATGTCGCCGGAATCTACAACACATCGAACGGCGTTCAGGTCATCTATGAAGATAAATCACGAGTAGCCAAGCAGCTCGAGGCCGACTTCTGTATCTGCACAATACCGCCGCAAATCCTTAAGCGAATTCCGTCGAACTTCTCTCCGGAGGTCGTCGATGCTTTGGGAGTACCTAACCCGACTTCGACCGGAAAAATCGGTCTGCAATACAAACGCCGTTTCTGGGAAGAAGACGACAAGATCATGGGAGGAATCACCAATACCAATACCAATGTCAGCACAATATGGTATCCAAGTTATGGTTATCTGGGTAAGAAAGGCGTGGTCGTGGGATATTACAATTTTGGTGGAAACGCTAATTTTTATTCAAATCTTGATCCGGCAGAGCGGCAAGAACAGGCCCTTTTACAAGGTGAAAAAATTCATGGCTCGTCTTATCGCAGCGAGCTCGAAAATTCTTTCAGCGTCTCGTGGATCAAAACTCAATTCAGCGAAGGCGGCTGGGTCGGCTGGCCAACTTCTGGCGGTCAACGAGTCCCTGCTTACGACCTTTTGAATCAGCCGGAAGGCAATGTCTATTTTGCCGGCGATCATTTGAGTTATTACATCGCCTGGCAGGCCGGCGCCTTCGATTCGGCTCGCAAGGTCGTAATGGAAATTGGTCAGCGAGTTGGCGCCTGATTCAGACTCGCGTTTCATTTCATTTTAAAAAGGAAATCCACCATGAAAAAATCTCTAATGCAATCTCGACGTCTTCTCACACTGGCCTCGCTGACCGCAGCCATGTCCGGTAGCGCACTGGCCGAACCTAAACCAACCGCGGTAGACTATAACATTCCTGATGCCAGCGTTAGCGCCAATCCTTTTCTCGCGAACGGCGTAGGTGTCGGTAAAAACGTCAGTATCTATTGGTCGGCCGGTACTGGACCAGCTGGGAGAAATTTAGATGCTCCTGCCGGAACACCTGAACGCTTTATCGATCCGGCGTTGGAAGAATTTACTACTGCAAATACGAGAATCACTGAAAAACAAGGCCTAAATAATTTGATGCGTATCAAAGAAAATCTCGAGTCAGTTGGCCTGACGCTGGAAGACGTGACCTTCATGCGTATCTATTTAGAAGCACCTCCTGGTCAAACTCGAGCCGACTATGCCGGATGGAACAACGCTTACCGTAAATTTTTCGCCAACATAAACCGGCAGACCGGCCAGGTTATACCGGCCTATGAACCGGTAGTTGTCCCCAATGAGCGAAGGCCGGCTCGCTCCAACATTGAAGTCGCCACTCTTCCTGTTCTGGGCTGGCTGATCGAAATCGAAGTCATCGCGGCTTATCCCGAGAAGAGAAAGGGCAAGTAATCCGGGAATCATTTTGGAATTGCAACCGAGCCGTATTTTCAAATGCGGCTCGATTTGGAATACAGCCTAAAACGGGAGACAAGTTATGGGTGTCAGCGTCACACAATTAACGATCCTTTTGGCGATCGTGATTCTATTGTTTGGGACCCGGCGATTGCGCTCGATCGGGTCCGATTTGGGTAGCGCCATCAGCAGCTTTAGAAATGCTGTTAGAGAAGACGAGTCAGAAAAGACTCTGTCCTCCCCTAATGCAAAGGCCTACGAAAATGAAGCCACTGTTGTCGAACGAAACCTACTTTGAATAGATAATCGACCAAG
>SLIO01000135.1 GCA_007135635.1 Methylomicrobium sp.
ATTCGGAAAGTTATAATAAAAATTTGTAAGCCGATTGACGACGATAACATGCCACTTTAAAGTCAATTCAACGAAATTATAGTAAACATCCGGAGGTTATGTGTCGATTAGAAAGTTTAACGAAAAGCAGCCTGTTTTAGGCCGCTCGGTTTTGATTGACGAAAGCGCTGTCGTCATTGGCGATGTCGAATTGGGGGATGATGTGTCGGTTTGGCCTTCGGCCGTTATTCGAGGCGATGTTGAGTCGATATGCATCGGCGATGGCACTAATGTACAAGACGGTTCGGTCTTGCATGTTTCTCATGCTGGTCCGTTTTCGCCTCAAGGCCATCCTTTAATGATCGGTAGAGGCGTTACGATAGGCCATAACGCGGTGGTCCATGCTTGTACTGTCGGTGATTATTGTTTAATCGGCATCGGGGCGATCATTTTGGATGGAGCGGTTTTAGAAAATTACGTCATGCTCGGCGCCGGTGCGTTGGTGCCACCCGGCAAAAGGCTCGAAAGCGGTTTTCTTTATGTCGGTAGTCCGGCCAGACAAATACGTCCGTTGTCGGGTCGCGAAAAAGAATTTTTGGAATATTCCTATCAGCATTATATTCAATTGAAAAATGAGCATTTGCAACAAAATACGGCACAACCGGCCCAGCACAGTTGCTGAATGCAATCATGACTCAATCTAACGTTTATAAAGACCTTGCAATCACTCCTGCAAATGGAAGTGAGAGGAGGGCGGTCACTCGCCCGACAGGAAGCCGTGAAAACGTCCGTGTAAGCTTGACGGCGGCTATCCCTGCCGCCGACACCTGTCAGTCGAGCAATCGCCCCCCTCTTCAGGCAGGGGGCTTTCACAGTAAATTTCAAACCTCCAACGACGCTTCGATCATCACAGCAAGGTCCGATTTAGCATCGCCGGAAATCATAACGCCAAGAAAGTTTTGCGTCGCTCCGATGCTCGATTGGACAGATCGACACTGCCGGTATTTTTATCGGTTGATTTCAAAACATGCCTATTTGTATACCGAAATGATTACGACCGGTGCCTTACTGCATGGCGACCGGGATCGGTTTTTACAATTTCATCCCGACGAAAATCCATTTGCATGTCAATTGGGCGGCAGTAATCCCCAGGATCTCGCGACATGCGCAAAAATGGTCGAAGATTACGGCTATGACGAAGTCAACCTGAATGTCGGTTGTCCTAGCGACCGTGTGCAAAATGGACGATTCGGCGCATGCTTAATGGCGACTCCGGAATTAGTTGCCGAATGTCTATCGGCAATGAATCGGGTCGTGTCGATTCCGGTGACCGTCAAATGCCGAATCGGTATCGACGACCTGGATTCCTACGAAGCGTTGCATCGTTTTATTACTCTGGCTTCCGATGCCGGGTGTCGGGTGTTTATCATTCATGCCAGAAAAGCTTGGTTAAGCGGACTGTCTCCGAAAGAAAATCGAGAAATTCCGCCGTTACGCTACGATGTGGTATATCGAATCAAAAGGGATTTTCCAGAATTGGAAATTATTTTGAACGGCGGCGTCAGTTCATTGGATCAAGCGCTGGTTATTCATAACGAGGTGGATGGCGTCATGGTCGGCAGAGAGGTTTATCAGAATCCTTATTTACTAGCTGGCGTCGATGAACTGTTTTACCGGGACCTTCATGCAATCAAGAGTCGTGAACAAATACTAGAATCTTTACTTCCTTATGTTCGTGAGCAATTAAGACAAGGCGTGCGATTGTATTCGATAGCACGGCATCTTCTTGGGCTTTTTCATGGTGTTCCTGGCGCCAGGGCTTGGCGGCGGCATATTAGCGAAAACGGTACGAAACAGGATGCCGATCAAAATACGCTGCTCAAGGCATTAGATTTAATGTCTCGATAAGGTATACTGGCCTGCTTTTTTAATTATCGAGATAGAACGATGGAAGAGTATTTTTCCAAAATTATCGAAGCAGTTGGCGAAGACGTCACCCGGGAAGGCTTGGTCGACACACCTAAGCGGGCATCCGATGCATTCAAGTTTTTGAATAACGGTTATGAAAAATGCTTGGATGATGTGTTAAACGGGGCTATATTTCAAGCCGACACCGAAGACATGGTCATCGTCAAGGATATTGAACTTTATTCGTTATGCGAGCATCATCTTTTACCCTTCATCGGCAAATGCCATGTCGGATATCTGCCTCAGGGTAAGGTGCTGGGTCTTTCGAAGGTTGCACGAATCATTGATATGTATGCCAGACGCTTACAGATCCAAGAAAAATTAACTAAACAGATTGCCGATGCAATCGAAAAATCCATTAATGCTAGAGGTGTTGCGGTGGTCATAGAAGCCAAACACCTATGCATGATGATGCGCGGTGTTGAAAAACAAAATTCGGTGATGACGACATCAGTGATGACGGGGATTTTTAGGGAAGAAATCAGTACTCGCTCGGAGTTTTTGAATTTGATCAATCGATAATGTCCGCCAATTAATGGTAGGCATTTTGTCCTCGTAAGGTTTTGCGATGAAAGACTACGACAGAAATTGCGCAGTTTGCAGACTGATGCGCAGTTTAGCGTTTAGCGGGCTCGGCATGGGTATCGGCGGTGGAATCGCTTATCTGTTCGGGGCGTCGAGAGAAACCATCATGATGGTCGGAATTGTAACAGCGGCCATTATTGTATTTGGAATTATCGATAAAAAGAAGAAACCATGAAGCCGACAATTTTACAAACCTGGCCTGAAAAGTGGCCTGAGATACGTTCAAGCCGATTTGCCGAGGGCGAACAAGGCGTACTCGATGCAGGCGCTTTCAACGCAATTGAAGTCGATGAGGTCTTCGATACCTTAAATCATGCTCAAACCATCGCCGGACAATCGGTTTTGTATCGCTCGCTCGCCCAGCCGCTCGACTCGATCGAAGCCATCAAAGCGAAGCAGCAAGCGATCGAAGTCATCGCTGATGACACCGACTTGAGGCAACAGCTTCAAAGCATTGTTGAACAAGCGGCGAGTACTGAAAAAAATCTCTATTTATTATTATTCGGCGAATTTTTGGGTTCTTTCGGTACAGCGCGCGAAGAAAGTGAAATTGAAGGTTTCGGCTATCTTCAATACAAGCGTGGCACCCGGTTTATGCTCAACCTGGTTGACCAAGTCAAGACCGTGCCTGAAACGCAAAGCACCTATTTGAATGGTGTATTGGCGCAGATTAAAAACTTTGCCGAAAGCCGGGCGTATTCTTTGATGAAAGGGCCGGTTTTTATCAGCGAACAAGGCATAAAGAGTAAACAGGAGCGAAAAGGGTCTTGGATTCCAGCGATTATTTTTAAGCCTAATCTCTTTAAACCCTTATTGATTGCTCTTTTTTTTGGGGCGCTTTGGGCGCTTGCAAACTTTTTCCCTACCGGCCTGTTTAGTGTTTCAAAGGAATCTATACCGGTCATATCGATCTTTTTTGTGCCGTTGCTGTTAATTTATTTTCCAGTGGTTGGCGGTTTTGACCGGGACAGCTGTATTATTCCTCTGCGTAATGAATTCAAAACTTCGCAATCGGTTGGCGAAACCTTGGATGCGCTTGGCCAATTAGATGAGTTGCTTACGTTTATCTTGTACAAGGAAAGCTTCGGTGGAGATCTTGCTCTTCCGCAATTTATCGAAGCCGATCATCATCGAATCAATCTGATAAATGCGCGAAACCCAGTTCTCGCTTACCAAAATCCGGCGTATGTCGGTAACGATTTTCAATTGGATGATGACAAGCTGGTTTTAGTTACGGGCCCCAACAGCGGCGGTAAAACGGCATTTTGTAAAACGGTCACGCAAATTCAGCTATTGGGACAAATCGGTTGCTATGTACCGATTAAGTCAGCAACTCTAACCGTTGCCGATAAGATTTTCTATCAAGTACCGGAAATCAGTCATTTGGATGATGGAGAAGGGCGTTTCGGTACCGAGCTAAAAAGAACTCGGGATATCTTTTTGGCTACGACAGCTAAAAGCCTCGTTGTGCTCGATGAGCTATCCGAAGGCACGACCTTCGAAGAAAAGCTCGAGTCGTCTTCCAATGTGCTTGACGGTTTTTACCGAAAAGGCAACAGCACTATTTTAATCACGCATAATCATCAATTAGTCGATAATTTTGTCGCAAAGGGAGTCGGTTTACCGAAACAAGTCGAATTTGCCAACGGTGCGCCTACCTATAAGCTGATAGAGGGCATCTCCAGAGTCAGTCATGCCGACCGGGTAGCGAAAAAAATCGGGTTTTCTAAGGAAGATATCGACAAATATTTGGCTAACTCGAAAAGCGGCGCAGGTTAAAACATAAAGTCTCTATGAATTGAACTATACTGATGTAGATCGTATTTGTGTGAAATAGTGCTTAGGTTTTATACTTCGCGCTGTCATGTTTTCGGCTTTTATGGCCATGCTATTTTGTTCGGTAGCAAGGCGCGAAAACAGGCGCATAGCAAGCTATGAAACTGTTTTCGCAACGCAGCTACCGGACAAAAGAGCGCGTCAGAGATCTGCAAATGTGGCCGCGTGAAGTATATGACAATTGTCACGCATACTTTGCCCCGATCGTTCGAAATATGAAAATTTGGAACAAGTCATGCGAAAAAAATTCTTTTTCTGTGTAGCCTTTTTGTTGTTCTCCGAGGCTTTGTCGGCCGATATTTATAAGTATGTTTCGCCTGACGGAAAGGTTTATTATACCGACAATCCTTCTCATCAATTTTATAAGCGTATTATCCGCACACGTCCTTCGAGTTACAATTGGGCTGTGGGGCGAATGAAAGGTAATCGGCAGAAATATAACGATATCATTGCGAAAGCGGCTTCGGAACATCAGGTTGATGAAAAGCTGCTTCATGCCGTTATTCAGGCAGAGTCTGCTTATCATGCCCAAGCGATTTCCTCGGCGGGTGCGGTAGGGTTGATGCAATTAATGCCGGGTACCGCCAAGCGCTATGGTGTTCGAGATCGTACCGATCCGGTGCAAAATATCAATGGGGGGACTCGCTATTTGAAGGATTTGCTGAAGATGTTCGATTCGAATTTAACATTAGCTGTTGCCGCTTATAACGCCGGCGAAGGTGCGGTAAAAAAGTATAATAATTCCATTCCTCCCTATCCTGAAACCCGTAATTATGTTAAACAGGTTTTAGCGCTTTATCACAAGTAGGGTGGACTCAATGGTGATAAAGAGTTTGACTGCAAAATCCCTAATAGAAGACTCCGTCAAGCTCTATTCGTTGCCCGATATCTATTTTCAAATCAGGGAAATGGTTCGAGACCCTCGCTACACCGCTGTCGATATCGGTAGAGTCATAACGAAAGATCCTGCGCTAAGTATGCGTTTATTGAAAATCGTTAATAGTCCATTTTACGGTTTTCAAGCAAGAATCGATACGATTTCCAGAGCTGTTACCATTGTCGGAATAGAGGAATTACAGAGCTTGGCGTTAGCGACTTCGGTTGTCGATACTTTCGACAACATTCCCGATGACTTGATTAATATGACCGACTTTTGGATACAAAGTATTCATTGCGCGGTTATTGCCAAATTACTAGCCAAAAAAGCGGCCGTTTTGCATAGCGAACGTTTATTTTTGACCGGGTTGTTGCACGACATCGGGGCGTTAGTCATCTATACCAAGTTGCCCGACCAATCTCGGCAGATATTAAAGGATAATCTCCAAAACAGGGGGCTTCTGGCAAGTTTAGAACGACAAGTCTTAGGCTTTACGCGCGCCGATGTGGGAGGGGAGTTGGCCGAGTCATGGAGGCTCCCCGAATCGATATCGGAAGCGATTCGTTACCAACTTCATCCTGAAAAGGCGTTGGTTAATAAATTAGATGCCCATCTGCTTTATTTGGCGATCAATTTGAATGATAGTAAAACGCGTGATGAGTTCTTGTCGACCTTATCATCATCAACCTTATCTATTCTGCGGCTCAATGTGGCTAAAATTAAGCAAGTGATGGCGGCGGTGGTTGATGAGTCTAATGCTACATTCGATATATTGGCTCCAGGGAAGCAGTTCCATTGATCATTCTCAAGGCCATTACTAAGTTCTTTAAATCACCTTGACGCCAAATCTTTCCAGCAACCCAATTAATTTGATTAAAGGCAGTCCGATCAGGGCGTTGGGGTCGTCGCTTTCAATTTTGTTCAATAAAACGATACCCATTCCTTCCGATTTGAATCCTCCAGCACAATCATACGGTTTTTCTAGATCCACATAACAGTTGACGGTTGTCTCCGTTAATTTTTTGAAATAGACCCGGCATTCGTCGATATCACTAATCACTTCCCCGGTTAAACTGTCTGCAACCGCCACTCCGGTGTAAAATGTCATGCATTGATCTGATGCGGCCAAAAGCTGTTCAATGGTGTTTTTTCTGTTGCCCGGCTTACTAAGCCGGAAGCCGTTGAGTACCGCAACTTGGTCAGAACCGATAATCAAGCTGTTTGGGAATTTTTCGATTAATTTGCTGGCTTTGGCTTCGCTAAGTCGGAGAGCAGTTTGACTTGGAGACTCATCGAGTAGCGGCGTCTCGTCGAGCTCCGGCGATGCACTAATAAATTCCAAATGTAATTTTCGTAACAAAAATTGTCGATATTCGGAAGATGAGGCGAGGACCAGTTGTTTAAATACCATTTTAGAAAGTTTGATTGTGGTTTGACGAAGTACTCTATTACGGCTATCATTGCCCGGTTATGTTGGATCGATTACCTGAACTTATAGACCCTCTGAGTTTTGCTGATAAGCATAGCGAACTCTCGGGACAAATAAAACTAAAAAGCCTAAGTCGTTTAGCGCCTTTGCTAAAAGATGATTCTGGTGTTGCCAGTGTTGAACTTTTTTTTAGCAGGCACGGGCGACTGGCAAGCATCGAAGGGCGCATTACAGCGAAATTGACCGTGACGTGTCAAAATTGTTTAGATGCAATGGATTTATTGATAGAAAGCAATATTAGGCTTGGCATCGTCGGCTCTTTGGATGAAGCCAATCGATTACCGCAAGATTATGAGCCTTTATTGGTTGGGGAAGGGAAAGTCCCTCTCAAGGATATCGTTGAGGATGAGCTTTTGCTAGCCTTGCCTGATTTTCCGCGTCATTCGGAAGCTTGTTTTAAAACTGAGACAAGTGTCGATCGTCAGGATTCTTTGAATGTCGAACAATCGAATTCTAATAACCCTTTTTCAATTTTAGCCAAACTAAAGCATACTGGAGTGAAATAATGGCCGTACAAAAAAGCAAAGTAACCCGCTCAAGACGTGGACAACGTCGTTCTCATGATTCGTTAACCAGTAAGACCCTATCTCAGGATCCCTTGACTGGAGAAACTCACCTGCGTCATCACGTTAGCCCCGATGGTTTTTTTAAAGGCCGCCAAATCGTGAACACTAACGACGAAGATTAAGTTAAGTCGATTTCTTTTATATCAAGATGCTCAACCGGACTGGATTTGTCCGACTCGGTTGAGCATCTTATTTTTTAGGGTCATTCGCAGGCGTGAATTTAACAATTTCAATTGATGCAATGGGCGGGGACTATGGGCCCGCAGTAACTATTCCGGCGTCATTGGATTGCTTAAAGAACAATCCAAACTTAAAACTGATCTTAGTAGGCGATGAAGCCGTGCTAAAAGATCATCTGTCTCAGGCTTTGGTCGATTTTGCCGGTCGGCTTTCGATACGGCACGCATCACAATGCGTCGGCATGGACGAGTCGCCTTCTAAAGCATTAAAAAATAAAAAAGATTCTTCAATGCGTGTCGCGATTAATCTAGTTAAGAGCGGCGAGGCCGATGCTTGCGTAAGTGCCGGTAATACCGGTGCGTTGATGGCGACCGCGCGCTTTGTTTTAAAAATGATTCCGGGCATAGATCGACCGGCTATTATCTCGACAATACCTTCGATATTCGGTCACACTCATGTTTTGGATTTAGGCGGCAATGTCGATTGCACCGCAGAGCATCTTTTTCAATTCGCGGTAATGGGCTCTGAATTGGTTAAAGCTGTTGAAAACAACGACAACCCGACTGTCGGTTTACTCAATATCGGCGAAGAGGAAGTTAAAGGTAACGAGCAAGTTAAAGCCGCCGCCAAATTGCTCGAAAGCTCTTCGTTAAATTATATTGGATATGTAGAAGGGGATTCCTTGACAGCGGGAAACATCAAGGTCGACTTAATTGTCGCCGATGGATTTGTCGGCAACGTGGCTCTGAAATCCATCGAGGGTGCCGCCAAGATGATCAGTACCGTTTTGAAAGAAGCGTTTAATAAAAATATTTTTACGCGACTGTGTGGTTTGCTAATCTACCCGGTCCTTCGATCCTTCAAACAGCGAATAGACCCGAGAATGTATAATGGCGCCAGTTTTCTTGGTTTGAATGGTCTAGTGATCAAAAGCCATGGCGGCGCGGATGCACTGGCCTTCAAAACGGCCGTGCAATTGGCGGAAATAGAAGTTTCCAAAGGCGTCATCAGAAAGATAGGCGAGCAGGTCGAAACCATTTTATCGAAAAGAGAGAGCTTATGACCGATCGCTCAAAAATATATCACTCAAGAATAATTGGCACAGGCGGTTATTTGCCTAAGCAAATTCGCACAAACGACGATATTTCAAAAATCGTCGATACCTCTGATGCTTGGATTTATGAGCGTACCGGCATAAAAAGTCGCCGTATCGCGGCTCCCGATGAGACCGCATCAAGCATGGGAGAAATTGCCGCACGTCAAGCCATTGAGGTGGCCGGCATAGCTCCGGAGCAAATCGATATGATTATTGTCGCGACCGGAACGCCGGATCGCGTTTA
>SLIO01000353.1 GCA_007135635.1 Methylomicrobium sp.
CGCGACATGCATCACTGAGCCGGTCGGGAAAAACAACGCTTTTAAGGCCAACCACAACGAAAACGAATCGGCCTGATAAAAAGCGCGATCGCCCCAACCGAACTCGATAAAACCGATTTCATTTAAATCGAAAGCCAATCCGGAAATAGTGTTTGCCGCCGTTCGAGCATCGACCACGATACCGGTATGCAAACCGTGATCGACGACATGGATAATCATTTGTTCGCCGCCGTTTGCATAAAACTCCGAAGGCGACGTACCACAGCCGCTGCATAAAATGCATGCTATCCAAAATACGACCGGTCTGATAAGCATCTTGGCTCACTCGTCGATTAAAGGTAATCAAATCAAATTCATCAATGCTTTGTTCAAAGCTAAATAAGGCATCAAGCTATTTATCGTACTTCTCGACACTTCTTGAAAAATCCGTTGATAACGAATGAGCTTCTGTTTGTTAGCAGCGCCAGCGAAATAAGACTTGCAATCGTGAGCATCCGAGGCCAAAACGGCTTGCACGAGTCTGCCTTGCGTTTGTTTGATTTCTGTCTTGAGGCTGATAAAAGCCTTGCGCTCCCAATGATTCTGCACGGTTACACCCGACAGTTGCTCCAACAGCTTGTCCAACTCCAGATAGTTGGCAACATCGATAAACGCCCTGCGTACGACACTGAAGGTATGCCCGGATTCAGTAGAAAGTGCCACAATTTGCGGAAAGTCGCTGAGTGAATTGATAAATGCGATACTTTTGGCCAACTCGCCAGGTATATCATTAGCCGCGTCATTCACTAAATCGGGAGGAACAAACTCATTGGCAAAAGCGGTTAAACAAGACCGATAATTTTCCAACGTAAGGGAATCCGGACGAACAACCAGTTCGTTCATCAATACCCATTGACTGAATTCAGCCAAGACATTTTCCAATTGCAAGAGCAAACCGTATTGTTGTTCAGCCGGAATTCGATTATCCAAATTGTATATTTCTCGGCGTAATTCATCGGCTTTAAGCACTTGATCGAAGGTCAAATAACCGGTAATGCTGTTGATGATATTACCTCCATTGTCATTATGCCAGTTCAAAAAAGCGCACCCTGCTTGATTGATAATGGTATTACTGATAACGGTCGCCTTGATGGCCGGCGCGAGAGGATGGTTAGCTAAATGCTCGGCATAGTTCTGACGTATCGGTATAGGAAAGTAGCTATGCAGATAACCATCGTAATCGGAAGCCGAAATTAACTCCGTCCTGTCCATGATGTCTTGCGTCAATTGAATCTTACAAGCGGCCATCAATACGGCAAATTCGGGACGCGTTATCATTTGTCCTGACCTGGCCATGACTTCTTTGTAGGACGGAAAAGATTCGACGGTACGGTCGAGCACGCCGGCGCTTTCCAAGCGTTCTGAAAGCAACAAGTACTGTTCAGCGTTTCCTTTAACACGTGATTGTTCGAGGGACAAACACAGGCTTTGTTTGTAATTGTTGACTAATACTGCCGCGCATACTTCGTCGGTCAAGGAGTCGAAAATTTGCCGATAATCGCTCAAGCCTTGTTTTTTTTGAATTCCGGTCAATAATATTTTGAGGTTGACCTCATGATCTGAACAATCGACCCCACCCGAATTATGAACCGCGTCGGTATCGATACGCCCTCCTCCCAGCGCGTATTCGATTCTGGCTTTTTGAGTAAAACCGAGATTAGCTCCTTCGCCTACGACCGCGGCGCGCAATTGCAGCGCATCGACACGGACATCGTCGTTGCTTCGGTCGCCGACGTCTTCATGTTTTTCGCTAGCAGCTTTCACATAGGTACCGATTCCGCCAAGCCATAGCAATTCAACCGGCGCATTCAATAATAAGCGAATCAATGTCGAACCATCCAAGCTTTTATAACGGATACCCAGCCATTGGCGCAGCTGCGGAGAAACGGTAATATCTTTCGCATGTCGCGGATAAACTCCGCCGCCTTCGGAAATCAGACCTCGGTCGTAATCGTCCCAACTCGACCCCGGCAATTCGAATAAGCGCTTACGTTCTAGATAAGATCGCTCGAGATCGACCGGACTAGGATCGATAAAGATATGACGCCCGCTAACTGCGGCAAGCAAGCGTGTGCTATACGATAACAACATGCCGTTACCGAATACATCGCCGTCCATGCTCCCGATGCCGACGACCGTGAAAGGCTCACTTTGAATATCCTTACCCAGTTCACGGAAATGCCGCTTAACGCATTCCCAAGCCCCTCGAGCAGTTATCCCTAGCGCTTTGTGGTTATAGCCATTAGAGCCGCCGCTCGCAAAGGCATCACCGAGCCAAAAATGATATTGAGTCGAAACCGAATTGGCTAGATCCGAAAATTGAGCCGTCCCCTTATCGGCAGCAACGACCAAATAAGGATCTTGATCGTCATAGCTCACGATACCGGGTAAACGCACGACCTGATCTTCGACATAATTGTCGGTCAAATCAAGCAACCCCTGAATCAACTTGACATAAGCCTTTCGGCCCGCTTCCCTAAAATCGGCATCCGTAACCGGCGTTTTGACGATAAACCCACCCTTTGCGCCTTTCGGAATAATCAGTGCATTTTTGCTCATCTGAGTTTGCATCAGATCCAAAATTTCGGTTCTGAAATCGTCGGGCCGATCCGACCAGCGAATACCGCCCCGTGATATTTTACCACCGCGTAAATGTATCCCTTCCATATCGACAGCATGAACATAAATTTCGTTTTGAGGCTTAGGAGCCGGCATGTCGATGATGCCGAGACTGTTGATCTTGAACGCGATAAAAAAATCGTCCTGCTTTTGTCTGACATGAAAATTACAGCGCATTGTTGCATCGATCAAATTAAACAAGGTACGCAAAATTCTGTCGTGATTGATATCGGTAACTCCGCTAATGTTCTCTAGTAATTTAAGGCGCAACGGAAACAACAACTGTTCCTCGCGCTGCACCGGATCTCCTAAATTAGGATCGGGCCTGAAGCGCGCCTCGAAATATTCAAACAAGGCATGAGCGGCAGTAGAATTAGCAAGTAATGCTTGGTTAAAACTGGCAGCGGTGGTGGGGTAACCCAATTGCAGATAATAGTTGCGATATGCACGCAACACATCGATCTGCTGCCACGTCATACCTGCCAATACCAGCAAACTATTCAACTCGTCGTTTTCGGCCTTATCTCCGAACACAGCGCCGACTCCAGCCAGTAAGCGGGATTTCAACTTGATGAAACTCTCATGTTGAGACTTCGCAGCCGAAATCGTAAAGCTTTTAATAAATACCGGGCGACCGGCGACCATTAATGGAAATTGAACTTGATCCATGACTCGCAAATTGAAATTTTCGAGAATTGGTATGTATTCGTCCAGATAACGTTCTTGCCGGCTGCAAAAATGTAAACGGTAATGCCGAATTTGACCACACGGCCGCAACAAACCGATCGTCATCGGGATATTATCCTGCAAGGATTCGATCAAACCAATATCCTTGACTGCATGACGCGGAGGCATCAATGCTTGATAACCTGATGGAAAAACCGTGCGGTATTTTTGCCATAACTTGCCTGCCTTGAATTTACCGCAGGCTCGCTCCATAGTTCTGCACAACGACGTAGCCCATGGCCTGATCTGTTTGTTCAGATCTCTATCCAATTGATCGACATCAATCGTTATTGTTTTTGCACTCGGTTTCAGCAAAAAATGCATCCCCAAATAAGGACCACTAAGCATGATTTTCCGGACCAATTCGGCAGTGCTGTCAAGATTTTCCGATAAGCGCCCTTGCAATACGTACTCAATCTCTTCGTTAAATAAATGAATCGGGACGATAATCAGCGCGGACAGCGATTCCAAGCCGAAGCCGCCAAGAATCACTAATTTAATACCCTCAGGCCGATAAAGATAACGTCTGAGCGATTGAATTAATAAATCCAGCTGTGGAATTTCGAGCAAAAACAAGTCGATTTTCGGGAACAAATTAAATATCTCCTTGAGTTGCAGATATTCATAACTGTTTTCGGGGGTTTTATGATGGGCTAACGTTTCCTCAATCTTACGTTGTAAAAACGGGATATTGCTGCATGCACCACTCATTTCGGTTTCATCAAAAACGCCGAAAAAACCGTGTTCGCAATAGTTTCCGCCCCCTAACGATTCCATTAATCCTATGTATATTAATGGCTTGTCGTATATCAACGGACTTCGTAACGGTAAATATTGAATGATCAAAGGATACTCACGCTCCAAAACAGCTAGCATCACTTTCAGGAAATCCGATATCGCTGTTGGATTATTATCGAGACAAAACTCGGAACCCAAGGCTTTAAGTGCAGTCACCGTGTTTTGATCCTCGACCGAAAATCGATGTGTCTTAAAAGGGATAAAAGCCTTTTGTTCAAGCCAATCGATCAAAGCGCCAAATTGCGCAAACTCGGTAATCTCATTGAGCGCAAGCAAACTTTCTTTAAGCGTCAAGCGGTCTCGATCAAGGGTTTCAGCCCAATCGATGATTGCCGTTATCCTTTCCAGCAATACCTTTTTGACACCTGCATCAACCGCTTCAAGACGCAATACGATCAAAAGTTGCTTGGTTCCGGACAAACCATTGTTTTCTAAACTGGTTATCACCTCGCCCTGTCGCTTAACGGTCAAAACGGGATGTGCCAATAATTGAAATGGAAGCTTTTGATCGCTTTGTAACGCCAATAAGGAATCAACAACATGCGTTAAATTACGACAGACAATCACGATGAATTGCTGAGGATCGTTCGGTATTGTCAAAGCTTTGACGACATGCGTTTCGACGTTTTGGCTAAAGATTTCAAATACCCGGGTAATCAACGATGACGATATATGAGGCGGCAATGAAACAAAATAACTGTCCGGAAACAGCAACATTTCCGCCAATTTCATTAAAAACCGCCGGTTTTGATTGTCGCTTTTACCTTCAAGAATATGCTGTACCGCCTTTAATTTCCGGCGTTGACGCGATGCCTTTAGAGCAAGATTACCGGCTCTCAGATATACTTTCACGAACTACTCCTTGGCTAGTTTTTGATAATAAACGTCACGGCTATGAATCGCGCACGGAATCAATTGATCAAGACTCATTAGAAAGCCGTTCCTTTCAAAGAGTGGATTGGGAAACCACTTGAAACTATTATTTCAAGCAATGTTATCCTAAGTTAGGAAGTTCAACCATGATGCGCATAAAGTTAATGAGGTCTTACAATGTTTTGCCCTAACATTTTGAATTACTTTTTAGTTGAGCAAAATGATTTGCATAGGAAAAATAAGCTATTGAATTCACTTGTTATTCCGCATGATCTTCATGGTGAAATGCTTTTTCTAGGGTTATACTTCGCACCGTCATATTTGAGGCTTTTATGACAATGCTATTTTGTTCGACGCTTACAAGGATGTAAGCGGAAGACTGCGTCGGGAACTGGCAGTCGACACTTACACGGATGTAAGCGGTAGACTGCGTCGGGAACTGGCAGTCGAGAGCAAGGCACGAAAACAGGCGTTAAGCTAAGCTATGTAACTATTTTCGCAACGCTTCCGCTCCTACTCACGCGCCTTACCTACATCCTTGTCAGCACGCGGCTATCGAACAAAAAAGCGCGTCATAAAACCGCAAAGGCGGCCGCGCGAACTATGTTACTCTACCACGCGAAAAATGTAGTGTATGAAGATTTAGCGATAAAGACTGGCGATATAGCAAGGAGGATGTTCATTAAACATAAATTTAAGCATAAATTTAATCAACAATTTGAGGCAATAATTATCGTAGGCTTTTTTTAATTTCTAAAACGTTGGCTTCTTCCATTCGTGTATAAGTGACCGAGTCCATCAGTGTCTTAATAAAATAAATACCCATGCCGTTTTCCTTCGGATTATCAAAATCCGGAATCGGCACCGCTTCGATATCGAAGCCTTGTCCATGATCGAAAACTTTAATATTGAGCTCGTCTTCCTGTATGTGAATTATAATTCTTACACAGTCCTCAGGCCCTTGATAATTGGAATGCTTAATTGCGTTAGTTGTCGCTTCGGTTAACACAAGGTTCAATTGATAAGCCAACGCATCTCGATCACCGGAATAATGGTCCAGTTCTCTACCAATCCGTTCTCCAATGCTGCCGATCAAATCCAGATATTTGGTTTGTGTCGGGATAATTACATCAACCTGAATATCCGCACTTTGCATAAAAGCCTCTAAGATTCACTGGTGGTCGCTTCGTCCAAATTATTATAAATTTCAAATACCCGGTTCAGTCGAGTCAATTCAAACATAGACAACACTTGTGGCTGCAGGTTCGACAAAGCCAATTTTCCCGATTTAGCAGTGGCATGCTTAAATCCCGCTAGCAACGCACCAAGTCCCGAGCTATCGATAAACTTAACTTGCTGTAACTGCACGACGATATTAGGTTCACCTTCTTCTATCATATCTATAATAAATGCTTTTAAATCACCCGAATTGTGAGCATCGATCCGCTCTTCATTGATGAGAAGCACATTGAATCCATCTAATTGTTGCTGTGTTAAATTCATATCTTTTTATATTCGTTAATCAAAAATAGTCGAAATGGCCAATTTTAGTAGTAACACTCCTCTCTTGCATTACATTAAGAGGATCATAAAAATTTAAAGGACTTTCAAATTATCACCATGACGGCTTTCATGCCAAGCGTTATTTGTTAAATTCATACTCTTTTCACACCACCTCTCGGTATTATCTTGTGCAGGTGTTGGGATTCGGCGGATTTTTGCTTCACCATAATCTACATTTCCTTCTTCCATGACGGTCAGATTTGTCATAGAGTGCTATTTACTGCGACTCTTGAACACACCTGCACCAAAGTTCGGTTAGTAAGATATATAATGAAAAATCAATCTGATTAACAAGATCGTTCAGCTATACTTCGCACGGTTATGTTTTCGGCTTTTTATGGCAATGCTATTTTGTTCGGTACCAAGGCGCGAAAACAGGCATTAAGCTAAGCCATGAAACTGTTTTCGCTAAGCTGCCGCTTGCTCACGCCCCTTACCTACATCCTTGTAGATTCCGCAGCTACCGGACAAAAGAACGCTTCAGAAAACCAAAAATGTGGCCGCGCGAAGATAAATTATCGCATAGGATTGAAAACTTCATTCCGGTAGAGATGTCGCCCTAGCTTAATCACCTTGCAAATCAAGAAACTTAATTCACTTCGGCAATCACATTGAACAAGAATATCGATACAATTCCCTTTAAACAAGCACTTTGGTATTGGTTTAAACTTGGTTTCATAAGTTTCGGCGGTCCGGCCGGCCAAATCAGCATGATGCATCAGGAGTTGGTCGAAAAAAGAAAATGGATTTCCGAACACCGCTTTTTGCATGCATTGAATTATTGCATGGTATTACCTGGTCCGGAAGCCCAACAATTAGCGACTTACATCGGTTGGTTGATGCATGGTGTCAGCGGAGGCATTGCAGCCGGCGTATTATTCGTATTACCTTCGATGTTCATTCTAATCGCGCTGACCTGGAGTTATCTCGTATTCAACGATGCCCCCGCCGTGTCCGGCATACTCTATGGCATTAAACCGGCCGTGACTGCCATTATTGTTTTCGCGGCCTATCGAATCGGATCTAGAGCGCTAAGTAACGGTTATCTTAAACTGATCGCTACGCTTTCCTTTCTCGCCATTTTCGCATTGAATATCCCGTTTCCACTGATCGTTCTCGGCGCCGGTATTTTGGGATGGCTCGGCGCGCATTATTTTCCGAAAAAATTTCATATATCCGAGCATCCTGCGAGCTCAATAAAATCCAATGGACCTGCCATTATTGACGATGATACAGCCATGCCTAACCACGCTAAGTTTACTTGGGCAAAAGTCTATAAAACCGGTTTGACCGGTTTTGGGATTTGGGCAAGCCTAATCGTAGTACTGCTGATCAATTTCGGTCGGCACGGCCTATTGGCGCAAATGGCCTGGTTTTTTACCAAAGCCGCTCTTTTGACCTTCGGCGGAGCTTATGCCGTACTGCCCTATGTTTACCAAGGAGGAGTCGGGCAGTTTACTTGGCTCACCGGCACACAAATGATGGATGGTTTGGCTTTGGGCGAGACCACGCCGGGACCGTTGATTATGATCGTTGCATTCGTTGGCTTCGTCGGAGGCTGGAATCATCCGGTGTTCGAACCTGACAGTTTAGCTTGGTCCGGAATCGCCGCGGCAGGCGTCGCAACGTTATTCACTTTTTTACCGTCGTTTTTATTTATACTGATCGGCGGGCCTTTAGTCGAAGCCACGCGCGACGACCTAAAACTGACTGCACCGCTCAAAGGTATTACTGCCGCCGTGGTCGGGGTTATTTTAAATCTTGCGGTATTTTTTGCTTGGCACGTTCTTTGGCCGCTAAACCTCAATGGGCCTTGCGATTCATTTGCTGCATTGGCCGGCTTAGCCGCTTTCGTATTGCTGTATAAATTTAAATGCGGCATGGTGACAGTGATCGGCTTAAGCGCGATACTAGGATTGCTTTATTCGTTGTTCATCACGAACTGAGTACGCGTACTGATTTCCAATATCTATCAGACCAGTATTGATTATCCAGGCTGGAAATCGCCACTCCCTTTATCGTCGAGACATGCAAGAATCTTCTTTGCTCGATATAAATACCGACATGATGCTGTTGGGGGCCCGTTTTAAAAAAAACTAAATCACCTGTTCTAAGTTGCTGCTGCGGTATAGGCTGCCCTGTTTGGGCTTGATGGTCGGATGTTCTAGGTAAATTTACCCC
>SLIO01000397.1 GCA_007135635.1 Methylomicrobium sp.
AAACGGCAATGACTCAACCGGCCATGTTGGCTGCCGGCTACGCGGTATGGAAAATCTGGAATAAACAGTGTCCGGTCCAGCCTGGTTGGGTGGCCGGACATAGTTTGGGTGAATATACCGCATTGGTTTGCTCTGGTGCAATGGCCTATGAAGATGCGATCAAATTAGTCTCCGAAAGAGGCCGTTTGATGCAGGAATCTGTTCCGGCCGGGCAGGGCGCTATGGCTGCAATTTTAGGTCTCGAAGATCACGAAGTTGTAAAGCTATGCAAAGATGCGGCCGAAGGTGAAATTGTTACGCCGGCTAATTTTAATGCGCCCGGGCAAGTGGTTATTGCCGGTGATAAAACAGCGGTCGAGCGTGCGATGACTAAGGCCAAGGAAGTGGGTGCAAAACGTGCGGTCTTGCTTCCTGTAAGCGTCCCTTCACATTGCGCGTTAATGCAACCGGCAGCGGAGCAACTAGACGAAATCTTACAGAAAACAGGCATCGATTCACCTCGAATCACTTTAATCCACAATGTTGATGTCAGTACCCATAGTGCGCCGGAAGTCATTCGCAATGCGTTAAAGGAACAGTTATTCAAGCCTGTGCGTTGGGTAGACGGAATAAAGTTCATGTCCGACCAGGGGGTTACGACGTTTATTGAATGCGGTCCCGGTAAAGTGCTAATTGGATTAAATAAACGAATTGCCAAGAATGCCGAACATTTAAGCATCTATGATCCTGACTCATTAAATCAAGCCTTGGAGATAGTTAATGGTTAAAAATATAGCATTGGTAACTGGTGCGAGCAGGGGGATTGGTCGCGCAATTGCCGAGCAATTAGCAGCCGACGATTTTTTTGTGATCGGAACAGCAACAAGCGACCAGGGTGCTGAAGCAATTTCAAGTTACCTAGTCGACGCAGGAGCGGGCATCAAACTCAATGTCGCTGACCCAAACTCGATTGATGCAGTAATAAAAACCATTAATGACGATTTTGGGGCACCCAGTGTTCTAATCAATAACGCTGGCATTACCCGAGATAACTTACTGATGCGTATGAAGGATGACGAATGGGATGATATTATTGCCACGAATCTCTCGTCAGTTTTTCGAATGAGTAAAGCTGTTTTGCGCGGCATGATGAAAGCTAAAACCGGTAGGATTATTAATATTTCCTCGGTAGTCGGCGCGACCGGCAATGCCGGTCAAGCAAATTATGCCGCGGCTAAAGCCGGCATCGTGGGTTTTTCTAAGTCGTTGGCCAAAGAAGTCGGTTCGCGCGGCATTACCGTGAATACTGTTGCCCCCGGGTTTATTGATACCGACATGACCCGTGAACTCGCCGAGGAACATAAACAGGCGCTATTGAGCTCAATACCATTAGGTCGCTTGGGCGATGTTAAAGAAATTGCGTATGCCGTTTCTTATTTGGCATCAGAGCGTGCCGCGTATATCACCGGAGAAACGCTGCATGTGAACGGCGGCATGTTCATGGCATAATGTTGTGATATTTTTGTAATATCAAGTATAATTCCCCCGCCGTCTGGAATGAGATGACGGGATTTCTAAGTAAAACAAATAACTATACTATTGTAAGTATTATGATTTAAAAATAATCTTACATTGTTGAGGATAATAATTATGAGTAATGTTGAAGAAAGAGTAAAAAAGATTGTCGCTGAGCAATTAGGTGTTAAAGACGATATCGCTAACGATGCTTCTTTTGTCGACGATCTTGGTGCAGACTCTTTGGATACCGTTGAACTCGTCATGGCCCTTGAAGAAGAATTCGAATGCGAAATTCCGGACGACGAAGCCGAAAAAATCACTACTGTTCAACAAGCGATCGATTACGTCGAAAAAAACGCATAAAAATTGCTTATATTTCGAACGGTCATGTTTTCGTCTAATTACGACATTATAATTTTGTTCGACGCATACAAGGAAGTAAGTGATAAACAGTGGAGTGAGCACTACAGAACAAAATCGCTCGTCAAAACACCGAAAATATGACCGTTCGAAGTATGTAAGTGGATGTATGTCATTTTCCACTTATACATGCCTAAATATCCCATCTTTAAATTTACTTCGGGTACAAAACATTGAGCACACGCCGAGTTGTAATAACTGGACTAGGCGCGGTTACGCCTTTAGCTAACACAGTTTCAGAAACCTGGGATGGAATCGTCAATGGTAAAAGCGGTATTTCCGCAATCGATTCCTTCGATATTTCTACTTTTGCCACGACTTTCGGTGGCGTAATAAGAAACTTCGATATCTCTCAATACATTCCTGAAAAAGACGCGAAACGTATGGATGGCTTCATTCATTACGGATTAGCCGCCGGTTGTCAAGCGTTCGAGGATTCCGGCATCGAAGTTAATGATAATAATGCTGAAAGAATTGGTGTGGCAATCGGTTCGGGAATAGGCGGGATAACAGGCATCGAAGACTGTTATGCGCTATACGACAAAAGTGGGCCGCGGCGTATTTCGCCGTTTTTTGTGCCCGGCAATATTATCAATATGATTTCCGGTAATTTATCGATTAAGTATGGTTTAAAAGGACCTAATTTTGCGATTGTAACCGCCTGCTCAACAGGTACGCATAACATTGGCGATGCCGCCAGAATGATCAAATACGGTGATGCTGACGTCATGATTGCCGGCGGCGCCGAGCGTTGTACCACTTCACCAACCGCGATGGGCGGATTTGCGTCAGCGAAAGCCTTATCTAGAAGAAACGATGATCCGCAGCGTGCGAGTCGGCCTTGGGATCGAGATCGTGACGGCTTTGTGTTAAGCGATGGCGCCGGTGTTGTTGTGCTAGAAGAGTTGGATCATGCTAAAGCACGCGGTGCGAAAATCTATGCTGAAGTCGTTGGGTACGGAATGAGTGGGGATGCTTATCACATGACTTCACCGTCACCAGGCGGAGAAGGCGCTGCACGATGCATGAAAAATGCATTACGCGATGCCGGTCTGAACCCTGAAGATGTTGACTATATCAATGCGCATGGCACCTCCACGCCTGCCGGTGATCTTGGTGAAACACAGGCAATGAAATCCGCTTTGGGTGATCATGCCTATAAGGTTGCGATCAGTTCAACTAAGTCGATGATAGGACATCTCTTGGGTGCCGCAGGCGGCATCGAAGCAGTACTGACCGCCCTGAGCCTCAAAAATCAAATAGCGCCGCCTACTATTAATCTGGATAACCAAGACCCCGAATGCGATTTGGACTATGTACCGAATGTTGCTCGGGATATGGCGATGAATATCGCGCTGTCGAATTCTTTCGGCTTCGGCGGAACTAACGGTACTTTGATTTTTAAGCGATTCGAATAATTGGATCGGTGACATATACTTCGCGCAGTCATGTTTGCGGCTTTTATGGCAATGCTATTTTGTTCGATAGCAAGGTGCGAAAACAGGCGCATAGCAAGCTATGTAACTGTTTTTGCTACGCAGCTATCGTACAAAAGATCGCGTTAGAAACCCGCAAATGTGGCCGCGCTAAGTATAGGGAGAGGCTCCGGTGTCTTTGATCAATGGTGAGGCAGGCTGCACCATCGATATTTCGGATCGCGGATTTCAATATGGCGACGGTTTATTTGAAACGATTGAAATCGATCAAGGTCGGCTGGTTTTTTTTGACAGACATATCCGCCGGCTAAAGGAAGGCTGCCGGCGTTTACAGCTCCCTTTAGACGATTTTTGCAATTTAGTTGCGGAAGCCGAGAATGCCGCTAAAGATGTCGTTAGAGGCGTGTTAAAAATTATCGTAACGCGCGGGACGGGTGGGCGAGGTTATCGTCAACCGGACAGCATCAAAGCGACTCGCGTTATTAGCATTTATCCATTTCCTAACTATCCTGAAATTTATACTCACAATGGTATTGCCGCACGGGTTTGTTCTACCCGTTTAGGGCTAAATCCGGCACTTGCCGGCATTAAACATCTCAACCGTCTAGAACAGATTCTTGCTCGCGCCGAATGGAACGATGCTAACATTCAGGAAGGCTTGATGCTCGATGCCGATGGGAACGTTATAGAAGGAACAATGACTAATTTGTTTTATGTCATTAACCGACAACTCCACACATCCGAGATTCTTCGCTCCGGCGTGGCGGGGATTATGCGCGAAATTATCTTGGAACTGGCTGAATCAAATGCGTTAGTCTTGTCGAAGCGTTATTTCAGCATTGACGAATTATTAAACGCGGATGAAGTATTTGTTTGTAATTCGGTTATCGGCTTATGGCCGGTCACCCAAATTGATGGCAAGCACTTTGCTGTCGGCCCGGTAACCCGGGAAATATCGGATTGGTTCGAACAGTACAAGAAAGAATGGCTTCAAGCATGCTAAATAAACTCGTGGGTATTTCGATTGTATTAACTAGCTTTTTACTCGGCTGGCTATGGATCGATTACCGGAACTTCGTGGCTACACCTTTAGCAGACAAGCCGATTTATATTGAAATTAACAAAGGCGATTCGTTCGTCCGCATTACTGAAAAACTTCAGGAGCAACAAGTAGCGGTTAAACCACTATGGCTAAAACTTTTAGCCGTGCAAACACAATCCGCCGGCCGTTTGAAAGCCGGAGATTATGAAATCGCTCAAGGCTCTACCGCTTTCGATATTCTTTCGTTATTCGCATCCGGAAAAAGTAGACAATATGCCATCACCTTTCCGGAAGGGTGGAATTTCAATCAGTTTCTTGAGCAAATCAATAGCCACCCTTACATTCAAAAAACGCTGGATAAATTGGATAGCGACTCATTACTCAGTTATTTAAATTCTGATTATAGTCATCCCGAAGGCCTGTTTTTTTTTTATTTTTATTTTTTTGACAAAAACACGACCGATCTGGCTTTATTAAAAAGGGCTCACGATCGCATGCTGAGCATCCTAGACCAAGAGTGGCAGCAAAAGCAGGATAATCTTCCGTTTGAATCCCCTTACGAAGCCTTGATTCTGGCGTCGATTGTCGAAAAAGAAACGAGTGTTCCAGAGGAACGTCCAATAATTGCCGGTGTATTTATTCGACGGCTTGAACAAGGCATGTTATTGCAAACCGACCCTACGGTCATTTATGGTATGGGCGAGGATTATCAAGGCGATATTCGTAAGAAAGACCTGCAGACGCATACTCCCTACAACACGTATGTCATCAGTGGGTTACCACCTACGCCAATCGCGATGCCTGGACAAGCTTCGATACATGCAGTCCTTCATCCGGAGGAAGGAGAAAGCCTTTATTTTGTATCTAAGGGAGATGGCACTCATGCTTTTTCCGCCAATCTTGCCGAACACAACAAAGCCGTGACCACTTATCAATTGAAACAATGACGATTAAAGGAAAATTCATAACGCTTGAGGGTGGAGAAGGGGTCGGCAAAACTACCAATATGAATTTTTTAAAGGATTACTTAGCTCTGCACGGTATTCCGGTAATTCTCACTCGTGAGCCCGGTGGCACTCGACTTGCGGAACATATTCGAACGTTGCTATTACAGTCATCCGATGAAGTCATCACCGATCAAGCGGAATTGTTATTGATGTTCGCGGCCCGCGCCCAACATATCAAAAATGTGATCGATCCGGCCTTACATGGTGGCTTCTGGGTAATATGCGACCGATTTACCGATGCGACCTATGCCTACCAAGGCGGTGGACGCAATATGAGCGCTCAGGCAATTCACTGGCTGGAGAATTTCGTTCATGGCGACCTTCGCCCCGATTTGACTCTTTTGTTCGATGCACCAGTTGAAATCGGACTGCAGCGGGCTCAACATCGCGGCGTATTAGATCGCATCGAATCCCAGACCTTAGTTTTTTTCGAACAAGTCAGACGTGCATATTTATTGCAAGCCAAAATGGAGCCGGAACGAATTAAAGTTATCAAAGCCGACCAACCGCTCATCGATGTACAAAGCGAAATAATGCATTACTTACACCCATTTGTCTTTAATGACCGTCATTCCTGACTTACTGCCATGGCAAGAAGCTGACTGGCAACATCTCGTTCGTTACATTTCAGGTCGACGCATACCGCAAGCCGTATTGTTTGCAGGAAATAAAGGCATCGGCAAAAGCCTGTTGGCTGCGCGCTTCGCTCATTCCTTGCTTTGCACTCAAAGAGATACTAACGGATTACCTTGCGGTCAATGTCATAGTTGTCGGTTAGTCGACGCACAAACGCACCCTGACTTTATCAGACTGAGTCCGGAGGAGCCCGGAAAGACTATCAAAATCGATCAAATCAGGCACATTCTTTCGGTTTTATCATTAAAACCGCAATATGACGCTAATCGTGTAGTCATGGTTGAACCGGTCGATCAATTGAATATCTCAGCGGTTAATGCCTTTTTGAAATTTCTTGAAGAACCTACCGAACGAACCGTTCTGCTACTCATCACGGATAAACCGAGCCGACTCCCTGCCACTTTAATGAGTCGATGTCAAAAAGTCTATTTTTCGAGGCCCGATCCGGAACGTGTTAAACAGTGGTTGTTCGATCAAGGGATAAAAAATGATAGTGAATTATTACTGAGCGTATCGAAAGGCTCGCCTTTATTGGCTTTGGAATATGCGAACAATAATATTCTTGAATTACGTCGAAAATGTTTCGATCAATGGCTCGACATTGCCGCTTTGCGCACTCATCCATATATTGTCTCTGAACAATGGGTTAAACTGGATCCAACCCTATTGTTGACTTGGATGACAGGGTGGGTTGCGGATTTGATTAAATGTTGTTTTCACTTACCTGCCGAAAGGCTGATTAATCGTGATTTATTTGAACACTTGCACAAATCCGCACAGACTCTAGAATTATACCGTTTGTTTCGAGTTTACGATCTTATGCTTGCCAGTCGAAATCGCATCGATACTCAACTCAATAAACAATTACTATTCGAAGAGTTATTAATCGAATGGGCGCAGCTTAACGAAAAATAGGAAAAAGCATGTCCGATTCATCATCGCCAAGACAAGGGATATTATCCTTATCGATCAAAGATAAAAACGCATTGTATGCCGCCTATATGCCTTTTATTATCAATGGCGGATTGTTTATCCCGACTAACCGCGAATACGAAATGGGGCAGGAAGTTTTTATGTTGTTGAATCTAATGGAAGAGACAGAACGATTACCGATTGCCGGTAAAATCGTTTGGAAAACACCGGCCGGCTCGGAGGGGTATCGTACTACCGGTATCGGTGTCCAGTTCAGCGACCAGGATGGCGGCATGGCACGTAATAAAATAGAAACCTATTTAGCCGGCGCACTGGAATTAGATCGAGCCACCCATACCATGTGATGGTTTGGTTTTGTCGGACCTCTCACCGCAATTTCATCAGTTCGACTCAATTCAAGTCATCTGTTTCATCCCCATTTTATTCTTTATTTCATGCTAATCGACTCACACTGCCATTTGGATCGTATCGATCTTGCTCCTTATCAAGATGATTTTTCGTGCTTTATGCAAGAAGCGTCGAAACAACAAATTGAGCACATGCTGTGCATCAGCATCGATCTTGACGCTTATCCGTCTATGTGCGAACTGGTCGCTCCTTATCCCCAAATCTCCTTGACTGTTGGTGTGCATCCCAATTCCCATGACGGCAAGGAACCGACGACTGATGAATTGATTACACTTGGTCAGGCCAAAAAAGTTATTGGCATCGGTGAAACCGGGTTGGATTATTTTAGAAGTGAAGGGGACTTATCATGGCAACATCAGCGATTTAGACGACATATCGCGGCGGCGAAAAGTTTAAAAAAGCCGTTAATCGTTCATACGCGCGAAGCAAGAGACGATACCTTACGCATATTAAAAGAAGAGGGAGCTGATTCTGTCGGCGGCATCATTCATTGTTTTACAGAAGACTGGGTATTTGCTCTTCGCGCGCTCGAATTGAATTTTTACATTTCCTTTTCAGGGATTGTAACGTTCAATAATGCCAAAGCCATACAAGAAGTGGCGCAAAAAATTCCGGCGGATAGATATTTGATTGAAACCGACTCGCCTTACCTGGCGCCGATTCCTTTTCGCGGACGGCCCAATTATCCGATTTATGTTCGGCATGTGGCCGAATTTATAGCTAAATTACGAAATACCTCGTTGGAAGTGATCGCCGATCAGAGTAGAGAGAACTTTATACGTCTGTTTAATTTGGAGCGCCTCTAACATTCAACCCTTTTGATGGTTTTTGAGCTGAAACCACTAAAACGTTGATACAGGCGTAGAAAGAATCATCCGTTGCGGCGTGCTGTAAGTCGGTTCGCCAATGGTCCAGTTCTTGTTCCGTAATCGCATGATTGGCCAACGCTTGATCTTCGACAATCTGCTGGACCGATAATGAATAGAAAAGGTTTATGTCTGTAGCAATAACAGGAAAGACTTCGACTTCAATATGACTGAGACCGCACTTTTTGAATTGCCTGAATAAGCTTCTGCCTGAATAGCCATTGTTCATCAGATGCGACATTCGATAATGAGAAAGAGTGCGTTCGACTCCGGGTAGTTGGGTATCGATCGACAAACTAGCCCAGTCGGTTTCTACAACTACTACGTATCCATTGTCTTTAGTCACTCTTTTCATTTCCATTAGCGTTTGTTCGGGCTGTTTTAGGTGCATGAATAAGCGCTCGCTTCGACAACTATCGAATAACCCATTCCTGAAAGGTAAATTTTCGGCACTACCTTGTATTAAACTAACCTGTTGAAATGTAGAAAGCTGATTACAATGCCGAGTAGCATTTTTTAACATCTCATGATCATGATCATACCCGAAGAC
>SLIO01000480.1 GCA_007135635.1 Methylomicrobium sp.
CTTCGTCATTTCGAAAGCATTCTCAGCAAATGGAAAGCCAATCTAATGGAGGAAGTCGATCGAACCGTGCATCATATGCAAGACGATGCCGCGAATTTTCCTGACCCTAACGACAGAGCGACGCAAGAGTCCGAATTTAGCCTAGAATTGAGAACACGCGACCGCGAACGCAAACTCATTAGAAAAATCGATCAGGCGTTAAAAGATATCGAATCAGGTGATTACGGTTATTGCGAATCTTGCGGCATTGAAATCGGTATCCGCCGATTGGAAGCCCGACCCACCGCAACGATGTGCATCGACTGTAAAACACTCGACGAAATTCGGGAAAAGCAAATGGGGTAAACCCGGTTTCCAGCCTTCACCCCCACTATATCGGCCGGTTCGCACCCTCGCCTTCCGGCCCTCTTCATCTTGGCTCTCTTTATGCGGCCTTGGCAAGCTTTCTCGACGCTCGAAAACAACAAGGTCAATGGCTAGTCAGAATCGACGACATCGATACTCCGCGAAATGTTGAAGGCGCCGCCGACTCGATTCTCAAGACACTGGAAACGTTCGGTCTAACCTGGGACGGCGATATTTATTACCAAAGCCGTCATCATGAACAGTACCGACACTATCTCGATGTGTTAAAAGACCAAGAATTGCTTTATCCGTGCCTCTGCAGCCGAAAATCGCTCGCAGAATTAATGAACACCGCAATTTATCCCGGGCTATGCCGCCACAGAGCTTTTCCGGAAAATTCGCCTCATGCCGTGCGCATTCAGGTCGATGCAATCCATTCAGCATTCAACGATCGCTTACAAGGTAATCAGTCCGAAAATCTCGCCACCCAACACGGCGACTTTATCTTAAGAAGAAAAGATATGATCTTTTCCTATCAATTCACGGTCGTCATCGACGATCATCTACAAGGCGTATCCGATATCGTTCGTGGCGTCGACCTGCTGGATTCAACGATCAAACAGATCTATCTGCAACAAAAACTGGACTTTAAGCAACCAAGCTATATGCATGTTCCGCTGATCACCGATTCGCACGGCATCAAACTCAGCAAGCAAACGTTCGCCGAACCGGTTGCTACCGATCATCCATCGCGTGTTATATTTAGCTTACTGGAATTACTGAAGCAAGCACCGCCACAAGAACTGGCCGATGCGTCTTTATCCGACATATTGGATTGGGCCATCAGCCATTGGCAACCCGGGCATTTATCAACGATGACCGCTATTTGCCCCGCTGCCGACCTTGACGCCTCTTGTACGTCTAAAGAACATAAGGACTCATCATGACTGAAGTGAAAACCTATCCTGTCGATCCCGAACTGTCAGCCCATGCTCACATTACACCGGAACGCTATAAAACACTTTATCGACAATCGATCGATGAACCGGAGTCCTTTTGGGCCGAACAAGCCGAACAATTTCTCGACTGGTTCAAGCCTTGGGATAATGTCATGGATTACGACTATAACAAGGGCTATATTCGCTGGTTCGAAGGCGGCGAACTTAATGTCAGCTACAATTGCCTTGACCGGCATTTAGCCGCGCGTGGCGATCAAACCGCGATTATCTGGGAAGGCGACGATCCCGCTCAGGACAAAAAAATCAGTTACCGTGAATTGCACCGAGAAGTTTGCAAATTCGCCAATGTTCTGAAAAGCCAAGGCATCAAGAAAGGCGACCGGGTCTGTATTTACCTGCCGATGATCGTCGAAGCGGCCGTCGTCACACTGGCCTGCGCCCGAATAGGCGCAGTCCACTCCATCGTGTTCGGCGGTTTTTCGGCCGAATCTTTACGTGACCGCATCCAAGACGCCGACTGCCACACAGTTATCTGCGCCGATGAAGGGCTTCGCGGCGGCAAAAAGATACCGCTCAAAACCAGTGTCGACCAGGCGGTTTCTCACTGCCCGAATGTCAAAAACGTCATCGTTATTAGAAACACCGACAATGATATTCCGTGGACACCAAAACGCGATATTTGGTATCACGAAGCGATGAAAAACGCATCGGACGATTGTCCACCCGAAACCCTATCCGCCGAAGACCCATTATTCATTCTTTACACATCCGGCTCTACCGGCAAACCGAAAGGCCTGCTGCACACCACGGGCGGCTACCTGTTATTCGCCGCAATGACGCACAAATACGTATTCGATTATCACGACGGCGATATTTATTGGTGCACCGCTGATATCGGCTGGGTCACCGGGCACTCTTATATGATTTACGGACCACTCTGCAATGGTGCGACGACCTTGATGTTTGAAGGTATTCCGACCTACCCCGAGCCCGACCGTTTTTGGCGCATCGTCGATAAACATCAAGTCAATATTTTCTATACCGCACCGACTGCAATTCGCGCCTTGATGGCGCAAGGCAACGACTTTGTCACTCGTACCGACCGCAGCAGTTTAAGAATCCTTGGGACGGTTGGCGAACCGATCAACCCCGAAGCATGGGAATGGTATTATCACATCGTCGGCAACGAACGCTGTCCTATCATGGATACCTGGTGGCAAACCGAAACCGGCGGTATTCTGATCACGCCATTGCCTGGCGCCACTGCATTGAAGCCAGGCTCGGCGACGCTGCCATTCTTCGGCGTTAAACCGGAAATTCTCGACAATTCAGGCAATGTACTCGAAGGCGAAGCGGAAGGCATTCTGGTATTGAGCCGCCCCTGGCCGGGCCAGGCCAGAAGTATTTACGGCGATCACAACCGCTTTATCGATACGTATTTCAAAAGTTTTCCGGGATATTATTTTGCCGGCGACGGCGCGCGCCGCGACAAGGATGGTTATTACTGGATCACCGGCCGCGTCGATGATGTGATCAATGTTTCGGGCCATCGCATGGGTACCGCCGAAGTCGAAAGTGCGCTAGTTTTGCATGAAGACGTCGCCGAGGCCGCCGTGGTGGGCTACCCGCATCCTATCAAGGGCCAGGGTATTTATGCTTACGTTACGCTAAATGCCGGAGTCGAACCGAGCGAAACTCTGAGGCAGGAATTGATCAATCTGGTCAGAAAAGAAATTGGAGCGATTGCACACCCCGATATCATTCAATGGGCACCGGCCCTTCCGAAAACGCGTTCAGGAAAAATCATGCGGCGTATTTTAAGAAAAGTCGCCTCGAACGAAATCGACAGCTTAGGCGACACCTCGACACTGGCAGACCCATCGGTTGTCGATGAAATCATCGATCATAGAGCCAATAGATAACGCGTACAGCACCTTTTTTATGAAGAATGTATTCAAAAGCTTTTTGCTTAGATTTCAAAGAGTAGAAACACCCCATAAGATGTTTTTTTTAAATTCATAGCAGCTATGGCAAATTGTCCGAATTCAACTTAAAATGAACCTTGTTTTCGCATTGACTCTTCACGGACAAACCGTGGAATAAAATATTACGGATTATCGATGACCGATTATAAACTTACCCACCTCAAGCAGCTCGAAGCTGAAAGTATTCACATTATCCGTGAAGTGGCGGCTGAATTCGAACGACCTGTCATGCTGTATTCAATCGGCAAGGATTCAGCCGTAATGCTGCAATTGGCGATTAAAGCCTTTTATCCTGGCAAACTGCCGTTTCCTTTGCTGCATGTCGATACCACATGGAAATTCCGCGAAATGATCGAGTTTCGCGATAAATTGGCGAAAGATTTGGGCCTGGAATTACTGGTTAACATCAACCAGGAAGGGGTTGAACAAGGCATTGGCCCTTTTACGCACGGCAGCAAGAAACACACCGAAGTCATGAAAACCGACTCCCTCAAGCAAGCGCTTAACAAATATCAGTTCGATGCGGCTTTCGGAGGCGCCCGACGCGACGAGGAAAAATCCCGCGCTAAGGAACGCGTCTATTCGTTCCGCGACAAAAACCATCGCTGGGATCCGAAAAACCAAAGACCCGAACTTTGGAACATCTACAACGGTAGAATCGACAAAGGCGAGAGCATCCGGGTATTCCCACTGTCTAATTGGACTGAACTCGACGTTTGGCAATATATCCATTTGGAAAACATCCCGATCGTCCCTTTGTATTTTGCAAAGGAGCGGCCTGTCGTCAACAAGGACGGCATGCTGATTATGGTAGACGACAACCGGATGCCGATCGGCCCTGAAGACAAAGTCGAAATGAAAATGGTCCGGTTTAGAACCTTAGGTTGCTATCCTTTGACCGGCGCAGTCGAATCGACCGCAACAACGCTCCCCGAAATCATTCAGGAAATGCTGTTAACGACCAGCTCCGAGCGGCAAGGACGTCTAATCGATCACGACCAAGCAGGCTCGATGGAACAAAAAAAGCGCGAAGGGTATTTCTGAGAGGCAAGGAGAAAGACGAAAGATGAAAGGGAAAGAATCCTCAACCTTATCTCTTGCCCTTAAAACCCATGAGCTTTGAAGATTTAGTTGTATGGAAACGCGCGTGTAGGTTGTGTGTTAATGTTTATCGGCACCTCAAAGAATGCACAGACCTCGGTTTTAAAGACCAAATAACCCGTAGCGCGTTATCCATACCCTGCAACATAGCCGAAGGTTATGAACGAAACACCAACAAAGATGCTATAAAGTTCTTTTATACTTCGCGCGGGCATGTTTGCGGATTTTATGGCAATGCTATTTTGTTCGGTAGCAAGGCGCGAAAACAGGCGCATAGCAAGCTATGTAACTGTTTTCGCAACGCCGCTACCGGACAAAAGAGCGCGTCAGCTTACCAGCAAATGTGGCCGTGCGAAGTATATTATGCAAAAGGCTCAGCAGGCGAATTGCGCACCCAAATTTATATTGGCATGGAAATCGGCTGTATCCACAAACAAACTGGATCAAGTTGGCTATAAGAAGCCCAAGAAATATCGATGATGATATCCGGCCTAATCAAAGCCCGCTCAGCTTAACTCACGCATCCCAAACCTTATTCCTTGAACCTTGAACCTTGAACCTTGAACCTAACCCATGTCCCACCAATCCGAACTCATTAGCACCGATATCAACGCCTATTTGGCCCAACACGAGCGCAAGGAATTACTGCGCTTTTTAACTTGCGGCAATGTCGATGATGGCAAAAGCACGCTGATCGGCCGCTTGCTGCACGATTCAAAAATGATCTATGAAGATCAATTGGCCGCGGTCAAAGCGGATAGCGTCAAATCCGGTACCACCGGTGCCGGGCAAATCGATCTAGCCTTGCTGGTCGACGGCTTGCAGGCCGAACGCGAACAAGGCATCACGATCGATGTCGCGTACCGTTATTTCTCTACCTCGACGCGCAAATTCATCATCGCCGACACGCCGGGCCACGAGCAATACACCCGCAACATGGCGACCGGCGCATCGACCTGCGATTTGGCGATTATCTTGATCGATGCCCGCTATGGCGTACAAACGCAAACCAAACGCCACAGCTTCATCGTTTCTTTGCTCGGCATCAAACGAATTATTGTTGCGGTCAACAAAATGGACCTTATCGAATTCAGCGAAGAAACATATAACCGGATAACAGAAGATTATCTGAATTTCGTAAAGGCCCTGGATCTGCACGATATTCGTTTCATTCCCATCTCGGCGCTGAATGGCGACAATGTCGTCAATCCGAGCGAGAGTATGCCTTGGTACACCGGCAAGCCAATGATGGAAATATTGAACACGATTGAAATCGCCTCCGATCGCAATTTCAGCGACGCGCGTTTTCCGGTGCAATACGTCAACCGGCCAAACCTGGATTTCCGCGGTTTCTGTGGCACCGTTGCATCCGGACTATTCCGCAAAGGCGATCGTATTACCGCCCTTCCCTCCGGAAAATCCAGCAAAATTAAATCCATCGTGACTTACGACGGCGAATTAGAGCAAGTATTCCCGCCGATGGCCGTTACCTTGACACTCGAGGATGAAATCGACATCAGCCGGGGCGATATGATCATCAGCAAGGAAACCGTCTCGCCGACTATCGCCGACAAATTTAAAGCGACAATCGTCTGGATGACTGAGAAAGCCATGACACCGGGTCGGCAATACATTATCAAGCTCGCGACGAGAAGCGTCTCCGGATCGGTTTCGATGATTCATCATCGAGTCGATGTCAACACATTAGAGCATCATGATGCGAGCGAGCTCAATCTCAATGAAATCGGTCTATGCACGGTTAACCTGAACGCACCGGTCGTATTCGATCCTTATAAGCGCAGCAAAGGCACCGGCTCGTTCATCGTTATCGATCGACTCACCAATGTTACGGTCGGAGCCGGCATGATCACCGATAATGCCGATGACATTAACTTGCAACCGGTCTCTCCGGAAGATCGCGCGGCGCGCTTCGGACAGAAAACCACGATTATTTTGCTGAAAGGCCATAAAGCACATGAAACGGCTTATTTGTTGGAAAGAAAGCTATTCGACAACGGTCATGCCGCAACAGTCGTCGAAACACTATTCAGCGAACCGGACGAATTCGCTCAACTCATTAAAAGTGCCGGCTTGATTGCCCTATGCGTCGGGTTGAATTACGAAGCTGCCGATATTGAATTCGACACCGAAGCCGACTCGATCGATGATATCTATGCCGCATTAAAATCCGAAAAAATTATATTTTAATGCGTTACTAAACGCCTGATGACTATCGACCTGTCCGTGCAACAAGTGTTTTCTTGGGCTGCTTCGCTAACCGAGCAGCCCGATTATCAAGCGCTGACGCACCAGTTTTTGGATATTCTGCTCGAAATACCCGGCGTGAAAAAAGCCGCCGCTTATGAGATTTACAACCGAAGTCGAAAGAAAACCGGCGAAGCCGTCGCTCCCTGCGAACAATTGGTTAGGCGCTTCCCATTGGATTTTACTCGTGACGAAAGCAACGATCATAACGACTTAATCAATATCCTCGACAACGAAACAAGCGTCATTCCGAAAATGCCCGATGCCAACGGTCGTTTCCGCCAAGTATTTCTCTCGATCAAAAACACCAAAGGCCCCGATCGAGCCATCGCCTTAGACGGCCTATTCGGTCCAGACACGATTGAATTATTCCATCAGCTCCTTTCGATATTTAGAAACCAAGTTATATTGCACGACAGCAAAGAACGCGATGTACTGACCAAATTGCCTAACCGCCAATCGTTCGATACTCGCTTATTGCAAGCTTGCGAACACTACCTCAAACACCCGGTTACTGATAAAAATCATCAAAAAAGCTCCTGGATTGCCTTGCTGGACATCGACCACTTCAAGCGCGTTAACGACGATTTCGGGCATCTATACGGCGACGAGGTACTTTTGACTTTCAGCCAGCTAATGGAAAAATGCTTTCGTTATAACGATTTTCTGTTTCGTTTCGGTGGCGAGGAATTTGTCGTAATTCTCAACCTTACCGATATGAACGATGCCGAAAACACCTTTGACCGATTTCGTGAAACTGTCGCCAACTATCACTTCCCGACAGTAGGACGTATTACAGTCAGCATCGACATTACGCATATCGACAGCATGTGCATGCCGACAACACTACTCGATCGCGCCGACAAAGCACTGTATTACGCTAAGGAAAACGGAAGAAATAAAACTGTGATCTACGAAAACACCGAAACACTCATCAAGAACGCCAGCGCAAACGACAATATTGAGCTATTTTAATAGCTAACCGCCTTATGAAACTCATTACAAAAAACGTGACCGTAATCGCATGTTTTAAAGATAATCAACGGGAAACAATAATAAGCTAATCTTTTCCCAAACAAAAAGCGCTAAAATACCGAAAAAGTTTATCTATATTCATAGGTAATAGGCATAGCAACTCGAACGCCTTACCCATCTCAGCTTCAATACAGCCTTTTAGATATCATAATGAAGTAAGCAGTCTCGTTTTCGTTGCTCATTAATTATTGATTCATCAATGGCGAGGACTAACTACTTTCCTTAGCCTAATTAAAACTGACTACTACACTTTAGGAGAACATCATGGCAAGTATTCTTGCAGTAGACGATTCCGCATCGATGAGACAAATGGTCTCGTTTACATTAAAAGGGGCCGGCTACGACGTAGTCGAAGCCGTCGATGGCGTCGATGCGTTAAATAAGGCAAAAAGCAAAAAATTCGACTGTGTCGTGACCGATGTCAACATGCCGAATAAAGACGGCATTACCTTGATCAAAGACTTGAGAGCCTTGCCTGATTACAAATTCGTACCTATGCTTATGTTAACGACCGAATCAGGCACCGACAAAAAACAACAAGGCAAGGAAGCGGGAGCGACCGGCTGGATCGTCAAACCTTTCAATCCGGATCAATTACTGAAAACGATCCAAAAAGTGCTAAGTTAAATAGCCTCGATTCAATCATACATCGTCAGCATACCGTTGACCGTTGTTAACGAGACGAAATTCGTAACAAAAAGGCTTTAAGCGACGCGTATTTTATTTTGTTATCGTAACTAACGCCCGTTTCAATCAACAACTTTTAGTAATGACAACCTTCACTGACGGACCACTCAATGTCTATTGATATGGCGCAATTCCACCAGATCTTCTTCGAAGAAAGCTTCGAAGGACTCGATATCATGGAATCGGGCCTATTGAACCTGGACATGGGCGATGTCGACGCTGAAACCATCAATACGATTTTCAGAGCCGCGCATTCGATCAAGGGAGGGAGTGGAACATTCGGTTTTTCCGCAGTTTCCGACTTCACGCATGCTATGGAAACACTGCTCGATGAAATGCGCGACGGCCGAAGAAAAGTCACTCAGCCGGCTATCAATGTGTTGCTAGGATCGGTCGATTGCCTCCGTGAA